>JAFRNH010000008.1 GCA_017430235.1 Paludibacteraceae bacterium
TCGTCAAATTCAGTACGCAAAGAGAAATATCGGTCCTTGAAATATTCGATGTAACGGTTGTTGAACCTCAATTGCGCCAACATCTGTATCAACATATTCCATTCATCATTGTGGATGCCGTCTTGCTCCACTGTCAGTTTGAACAGGAGATTCACAAGTTCTTTTTTCTCACCCAATTCTTTTTTTCTCCAATATAAAATAGCTTCCTCCATCTGCGAGTCCGAAAAACCCTCAAAGGCACTCTGTATCTCCTCTTCGCTTAGCAGAGCCGACAAGAATGTCTCCTGCTTCTCCCTAGCCCCACTATTGAGTTGACATAATCGATTGATGTATGGCAGTAGATACGGAATATTCTTTTCACCGAACTGCTTTCGATTAGAAATATAATCCTTTATCTGTTCCTTTGTCATGCCCCATTTCTTTTCATATTTTTTCGTAATAACATCAGAATATAAACTTATATTCTCAAAAAGATGGACCCAAAACTTACCGAAATTTTCACAAATCAGAGGTTTAAACTTAAAAAGAGTAATAATTTTAATTGTAATTTCAATTATATAGCCAACAATGTGAACACCAAAAATCAACACCGATAAAATAGTAATAAATAGACCTAATATAGGGAACTCTATGAGATCTAAAAAATTATTTAATGTGTTTACTCTTTTATATTGTCGAACAATCTCGTTTCTATTCATAAGATAAATCTGATTGAAATGGAAAGGGCTTCACATGGGTGTTATCTTTCGGGTTGCAAATATATGCAAAAAAGAGGACATACCAGTTTATACTTGATACATCCTCTTTTCTTATATAGGAACACTATCTCTTACGCTCCAAAGTTATCAAAGTGAATCATATCATCTTCAACACCTAAGCTATGGAGTAGATCCAATACGGTTTTAGCCATCATTGGAGGTCCGCACAAATAGTACTCAACATCTTCTGGTGCTTCGTGTTGCTTCAAGTAGGTGTCACCCATAACTGGAGCAATGAAGCCTGGTGTATATTTAACACCCAAACTATCTGCCTTAGGATCTGGACGGTCGAGAGCCAAATGGAAGTGGAAGTTAGGATACTCCTTCTCCATCTCCAAGAAGTCTTCCAAGAAGAACACCTCGTCAATTGCACGTGCGCCGTAGAAATAATGCATCTCACGATCGCGTGTATGCAATGTCTTCAACATGTGCATAATCTGTGCACGAAGAGGAGCCATACCGGCACCACCACCGACCCAAATCATTTCACGTTTAGAATCAAAGATAGGGTGGAAATCACCGTAAGGACCTGACATTGTTACTTTATCTCCTGGTTTCAAACTGAAGATATAAGTAGAAGCAATACCACATGGCACATCCATGAATCCAACTTCTGGTTTTGGTTTAAATGGAGGTGTAGCAATACGAACTGTCAAAGTGATGATATCACCCTCATCTGGATAGTTAGCCATTGAATATGCACGGACAGTAGGTTCTGTATTCTTTTGGTGAAGGCCAAAGATACCGAACTTCTCCCATGTTGGAACATACAAGTCACCGATCAAACTACGATCGAAATCATTGTAATTAATATCATATTCTGGAATACGAATCTGAGCATAAGAACCAGGAATGAAATCCATGTGTTCACCCTTAGGAAGAGCCACTTTGAACTCTTTGATAAAGCTTGCCACATTCTTATTACTAATAACAGTACACTCCCACTCTTTAACACCCATTACAGATTCAGGGACTTTGATTGACATATCGCCTTTCACCTTTGCTTGGCAACCCAAACGCCAGTGATTCATCTGTTCCTTACGTGAGAAGTGTCCCTTTTCAGAATCGAGGATTTCTCCTCCACCCTCTAAGATTTGGCACTTACATTGTCCGCAAGATCCCTTTCCACCACAAGCAGATGGCAAATGAACACCATTCACAGCCAACGTGCTTAGCAAAGAAGATCCCGACTCTACCTCTACAACATTATCACCATTGATAGTGATCTTAGCCGCACCAGAAGTAACCAAATACTTCTTAGCAACAAGCAAAAGTATAACCAACGCCAATATAATGACAAGGAATACTACAATACTAGTTAAAATTAAAGGTAATTCCATTATTTATATTCCTTATTAAATGGTTAAACCTGAGAAACACATAAATGCCATAGCCATCAAACCTACAGTGATAAAGGTGATACCTAAACCACGGAGAGGTGCTGGAACATTCGAATAGGACAATTTTTCACGAATAGCAGCCAATGCTACAATGGCGATCAACCATCCAATACCTGAACCTAAAGCATACGTGGTAGCTTCACCAATACCATCAAAGTGTCTTTGTTGCATAAACAAACTTGCACCCATGATAGCACAGTTTACAGCGATCAATGGTAAGAAGATACCCAACGATGCGTACAACGAAGGACTGAACTTCTCCACTACCATTTCCACGATTTGTACAATACCAGCAATAACTGCAATAAAGAGAATAAAACTTAAAAAGCTTAAATCAACTCCCTCTACAATAGCATTAGGTGCCAACACATAGTTCTCTAACAAATAGTTGATAGGAACAGTCACCAACAACACGAAAGTGACAGCCGCACCCAATCCAACAGCAGTCTTAACATTCTTCGACACTGCTAAGTAGGAACACATTCCTAAAAAGTAGGCGAAAATCATATTGTCCACAAAGATGGACTTTACAAATAAACTTAAATACTCCATTTCTTTTACTTTATTAGGAATTAATTACTTTTTTCTTGCAAATCAGGATTCTTTGCACGTTGGAACCAAATGACACAAGCCACAATGATCAATGCCATTGGAGGCAAAACCATCAAACCATTGTTCATATAACCACAGTCATACAGACACTCTGGAATGATTTGGAAGTTCAACAATGTACCAGATCCCAATAATTCACGGAAGAAACCTACAATGACTAAGATTAATGCATAACCCAAGCCACTACCAAGTCCATCCAAGAATGAATCCCAAGGTTTGTTTGTCATAGCAAACGCCTCCAAACGACCCATCAAAATACAGTTGGTAATGATCAAACCAACATATACTGACAATTGGACACTAACATCGTATGCGAAAGCCTTTAGAACCTGACTTACGATAGTCACCAATGCAGCCACAACCACCAATTGAACGATGATACGGATACGATTTGGAATCGTATTACGCAACAATGAGATAACAACATTGGCAAATGCAACGATGATAGTAACGGAAAGTCCCATCACTAAAGCCGGCTCTAATTTAGAAGTCACGGCCAATGCAGAACATATACCCAACACTTGGACTGCAACCGGATTGTTCAACCAAAGTGGGGATAGAAATGTCTCTTTATTTTTCTTTGAAAATAATTCCATACCGTACCCTCCTATTTATTAAAAAAGTTAGCATATTTAGACAAGCAATCGTGTAGCATCTTATCGACACCCTTTGAAGTGATTGTACCTCCTGAGATACCATCTACCTCATAAGATGAGTCTACTACCTTGCCATTCTTAACAACAGAAACCTTCACTGTACCGTTCTCTTGTAAAACCTTACCAGGGAAACGACTTTGGAATTTCGCTGTTGCGATCTCAGCACCCAAACCTGGAGTTTCACCTTCGTGAGAGAAATATGTTCCATAAACAGTACGCTTGTCACTGTTGAAACTAATATAACCCCAGATAGGACCCCAAAGACCTGCACCATACAAAGGAGCAACATACTTGGTTTCTCCATCCACCTTGCATACATAGAGAGGAAGCTGATTGTCTATTTTCTTCGATTCAATAGCAAAACCACCATTTTGAGCAATCACATTACCGTTTAAATCAATAATCTGATCTGCCACAACATATTTACGATAAGCTGATTCTGCATCTGCCTTCTCTGCATCCGAAACATTCAAAGATGTAAGGATCTGTTTCATTTTATCCAACTCAACATTCTTGTCTTGTCTTCCTTTTAATGAAGAAGAGACAAAAGCCAAAAGGAATGCAACGATAACCACCATTATCGAAGCATAAATTATAGTATAGCTGTTACTATTTGTATTCATAACGATTCGATATTAATGATTATTTATTGATTGCAACTCTATTTAATCTCTTCTTAATGTTATGCTGTACGAAGCAGTAGTCGATCAATGCAGCAAATACATTCATTAACAAGATAGCTAACATCATACCTTCTGGATAACCTGGATTCAAGCAACGTACTACAATTGCAATAAATCCGATCATAAATCCGTAGATATATTTTCCACACTCTGTTCTTGGTGCAGTTACAGGATCGGTTGCCATAAAGACAGCACCGAAGCAGAAACCTCCTAAGAAGATATGCTCGTACCAAGGCAAATTCATCACCTCATTAGCACCAATTGCATTAAACAACAATGCTGTGCATATACCACCTGCGAAAACAGAGAACATAATCTTCCAACTTGCAATACCTGTCCATAACAAGATGATTGCACCGATTCCAATAGCAATAACACTGGTTTCACCAATTGAACCAGGATAGAATCCTAAGATCATATCCATTGGAGACATACCAGAACCAATTGCGTCAGTCAACTGAGTAGTAGCGGTAGCTTGACCTAACGGAGTAGCACCTGTAAAGCCATCTACCAAAGCATTTGTACTACCTAAACCACAAATAGGGTCTTGTGAAATCCAAACCGATTCACCTGACATTTTAGATGGATATGCAAAGAACAAGAATGCTCGCGTAATCAACGCTACATTGAAGATGTTGTAACCTGTTCCACCAAAGACCTCCTTGGCAAAGATTACTGCAAAAGCTGTTGCAACTGCCAAAATCCACAATGGACATTCAACAGGTACAATCAATGGAATCAACATACCGGAAACCAAGAATCCCTCTTGAATCTCCTCGCCCTTCCATTGAGCTGCAACAAACTCGATACCCAAACCAACTACATAGGAAACAACGATCTTTGGCAATACAGCCAAGAAACCATAGAAGAACGTAGCCAAGAAAGAGGCCTCTTCCCCATGTACTAAATAATGCTGGAAACCAACGTTATACATACCAAACAAAAGTGCTGGTATTAACGCAATCACAACCATAGACATCGCACGTTTAGAGTCGATGCAGTCATGAATGTGGCTTCCTCGTTTCGCAACTGTATTCGGAACGAACAAGAAGGTCTCAAATCCGTCGAAAACAGAACGAAAAGCGTGAAGTTTACCGCCCTCTTCAAATGACGGCTTCACTTTGTCGAGAAAATTTCTTAACGCTTTCAATTTTATTTCATTTTAATTTGTTACACATTCATTAAGCCAACTCCTTGCGCAGATAGTCTAATCCTTCACGCACAATGCGTTGTGTCTCAATCTTTGAAGTACATACGAATTCACACAAAGCGAAATCCTCTGGTGCCACTTCATAGATACCCAGCTGCTCCATCTTATCAATGTCTTTTGCTATGATAGCCTTAACCAAGAACTCTGGATAGATGTCCATAGGGAATACCTTATCATACTCACCAGACATGATGAAAGCACGCTGACCACCATTCAAATTGGTATCTATATTATACTCTTTCTTACTTCCAAGTAACCATGAGAAATAAGAACGGCTAACACTGAACTTATTCAAACGAGGTCTGATCCATCCCAACATTTCATCATTCTTATCACCCTCTGGAATAACAGTGATTTGAGCATCAAAGGCGCCTAAGAAACCATCAGCAGGGATTTGTGTTCCCGTCAATGGGTTACCACTGATGTAACGCACATTATCACCCACGATGTTGTTGGCTACAATGTTACTGATGCATTCACCCACAGTCATCTTGTAATAAGCAGGATTCTTAACACCTGCACCATTCAAGACAATTGAACGTGCAAAGCTAATCTGACCTGTCTTAAATGCAGCACCAATCATAGCTACATCCAACGCATTGACAGTCCATACGATATCACCCTTATTGATTGGATCAACATGATGAATCTGTACACCCACGTTACCAGCAGGATGAGGACCTAAGAACTGATGGATTTCAATACCCTTTGTATGTGTATACAAATTAGAAGATACCTCTGCATTAATACCCACGTGAATCTTACCTTTGGTCAATTTAGCCAATGCATCGATTCCCAATTGGAAATCCTCTTCACGACCTACCAAAAGGTATTCGTAATTAGGTGCCAATGGAGCGGAGTCAAATCCAGAGATAAAGATTGACTTCGGACAATCATTTGGATCTGCGATTACATCATACGGACGTTGTTTAATGAAGGCAAAGAAACCTGCATTCAACAATGTCTCTTTCACGTTCTCAGGTGTCATCTCTGAAGGGCGACCCTTAGGAAATGACTCAGAAGTGAACTGACGATCTGATTTCAAACGAATGTCTAGTACCTTTCGTTTGTCTCCTCTATTCACGGCGAGGACCTCACCGCTGACAGGAGAAACGAATTTTAATTCTGGGTTCGTTTTGCTATAAAACAAAACGGTCCCGACCTTCACCGCATCTCCCTCATGGACAACCACTTTGGGTTTTATGCCGTGAAAATCATCAGGTCTGACAGAAAACAAGTCAGAAGCTTCTGCTTTCGCAGAAACTTCTTGAGCTTTTCCTTTCAAATTGATGTCTAGACCTTTTTTAATTCTAATCACCTCAGACATAAATATTTATTTAATTGTAAATTACTCGAATTAGCCTCTGATTATACCCCTTTGTGAAGATTTTATAAAATCAACAATTAAACTTTTTTCATCAGAATCCTCCACATCCGAAATAATTTTCTCTATTGCTTGTGTCGTATTCAAATCAGACTGATATACATAACGATAAATACTCTGAATACGATCTATTTGTTCGTTTGTAAATCCACGTCGACGTAGTCCGACAATATTCAACCCCACATAATTCAAAGGGTCCCTTCCTGCCGTCACATACGGAGGCACATCCTTACCCACACGAGAGCCACCCTGAACAATCACATGCGCACCAATACGGGAGAATTGATGAACCAAGATTCCTCCAGAAAGGATTGCCCAGTCATCAATGACCACCTCTCCTGCAATTTGAGAAGCATTACCTATTATAATATTATTGCCCAACTTACAATCATGCGCAATATGAGAATAAGCCATTAATAAACAATTGGAACCAACAATTGTAGTTCCTTTGGATGCCGTACCTCTGTTAATCGTGACACATTCACGCACTGTCGTATTATCACCCACTACGGCAGTCGTCTCTTCTCCTCTGAATTTCAAATCTTGGGGAATAGCCGAAATTACCGCATTCGGAAATACACGCACATTCTTACCAATTCTGGCACCACTTAAAATAGTGGCGTGCGCCATAATTAAACATCCATCTCCAATTTCTACATTCTTATCAATGTAAACGAACGGGCCAATCTCAACATTGGCCCCGATTTTCGCTTCGGGATGGATAAAAGACATTTCTTGTACCATAACAATTATTTATTTTTACTGACCTGTGCAAGGAATTCTGCCTCTGCGACTATCTTGTCGGCAACTATGGCATAACCCTTCATATAGGCACAGCCTCTTCTTATATCTGTAAGCAAGTCCAACTTAAAGATGACAGTATCTCCTGGTTTCACCTTATTTCTAAACTTAACATTATCTATCTTCAAGAAATAGGTGGAATAATTTTGAGGATCATCTAGTCTACTTAACACTAGAATACCTCCCGTCTGAGCCATCGCCTCTACCAACAACACACCTGGCATAATAGGCTCTCCTGGGAAATGTCCACAGAAAAATGTCTCATTTCCTGTCACATTCTTCACACCTACAACACCACGCTCCTTCAACTCAATAATCTTATCTATCAATAAGAATGGCCAACGATGTGGCAACAATTCCTTGATTCGATTAATGTCCATTAAAGGTTCCTTTGACGGATCATATTCAGGGAAAAGAATCTCCTGTCTCTTTAACGTTTTAAATAATTTCTTTGAAAATTCTGTATTTACTTTGTGTCCTGGACATGTTGCAATCACCTGTCCTTTGATAGGTTTGCCTATCAAAGCTAAATCACCAATAACATCCAACAACTTATGTCTTGCTGGTTCATTTTCGAACATCAAAGGTTTACGTTGCAAATATCCTAATTGAGATACTTGAATATGTGGCATACCAATCAAATCCGTCAAACCATCAATCTCATTTTGCTCCATTGGTTTGTCATAGATAACAATGGCATTATCCAAATCACCTCCCTTAATCAAATTATTCTTAAGTAGAGCTTCTATTTCACGAACAAAAACAAACGTACGGCATCCTGCTATCTCTTTCGGAAAATCAGCTAATGAATCTAACGTTGCAAACTGATTTGACAAGACACATGAAGGATAATCAACATGCACAATAACACTAAATTCATCGCTTGGTAAGATTACGATAGATGAACCTCCATTTGGATCCTTATATTCAATTTTCTTTGTGACAACAAAATACTCCTTGTCATAGTTTTGTTCTTCAATGCCAACCTTTTCTATTTCATTAACAAACAATAATGAACTACCATCTAAAATTGGCACTTCTGGTTGATCCACTTGGATTATACAGTTATCTATCTCGAAGGCATACAATGCTGCCATTGCATGTTCGATTGTACCTACTTTCACATCTCCTTTGGCAATAACAGTGCCTCGTGAAGTCTCAACAACATTTTCTGCAACTGCATCAATAATTGGTTGCCCCTCTAAATCTATGCGTTGAAATTTGTATCCAGTATTAACAGGCGCTGGATTAAACGTCACTGTCACGTTCAAACCAGTATGTAACCCCTTACCGGTGAGCGAGAAAGATCCTTTAAGTGTTTTCTGTTTAGGCATATTAGGTTATTTTATATTGTTTAATTTTTCTTGTAATTCTTTCACTTGCTTTTGTAAATCCATCAAATCACGACGGAATGAAGGGAAGTTTCTGAAGCATGCGATTGCTTTTTGATATTGATGTGCATCCATGTGTGGATATCCATGATAAAATCCGTTAGGCGTTTTGATGTTGTTCGTAACAGCACAACGAGCTCCCATCACTGAATTATCTGCAATGGATAGGTGACCGACAACTCCGGCTTGTCCACCAAACATACAGTGTTTTCCAATCTTTGAAGATCCTGCGACACCCGTCAAAGCAGCCATCACTGTGTTATCTCCCACCTCCACATTATGGGCAATCTGAACCAAATTATCAATTTTTACTCCTTGTCCAATAACAGTAGCCCCCATTGTAGAACGGTCTATGGTCGTATTGGCTCCAATCTCCACATCATCCATAATACGCACAATACCGATTTGTGGAATCTTGTCATATCGGCCATCTTCTGTAGGTGCGAAACCAAATCCATCTGCACCAATCACAGAGCCAGCATGAATTATACAATTATTTCCAACAACACATTCTTTGTAGATTTTCACTCCTGGATATAATATCACATTATCTCCAATCTGTACATTATCACCAACATAAACTTGTGGGTAGATCTGTACATTATTTCCTATTTTGGCTCCTGCCTCAATAACAGAATAAGCTCCGATATAAAGATTCTCCCCTATCGTAGCCTTCTCTGATATACATGCCAACGATGAAACTCCACTCTTCTTTGGCTTCACACTATCCACCAATGTCAACAAAGAGGCTAATGCATCATACGAATTAGCCACCTTAATCAATGTCGCCTGAACCTCTTTCGTCGGTTCAAAATCATCATTGACTAAAACAACACTTGCCTTTGTCGTATAAATATAATCCGTGTACTTAGGGTTGGACAAGAACGTTAGCGTTCCAGGTTCACCCACTTCAATTTTGGAAAAATTAGAAACCTTAATTTCTGGATTTCCAACCACCTTACCTTTTAGGTAATCGGCTATTTGTTGCGCTGAAAACTCCATAAAAAAATTTTTATACAAAAATAAGGAAAATCAGTGAGCAAGAAAACTTTGTTTTCAGAAATTTTAACTTAAATTTCACTTTCGTGCTTAAATATGGAATTTCTCAAATCAAATCCTTGTCCCTGACATATCCAAAATAATACTTTTTTTCGTGTTTACTCAATAGTGTTAAATTCAAAATATCCGAGGCATCTGATATGTCCTTCAACTCTCCATTTCCATACAAAACCTTGATTGTATCTGATTTTGGACGATATGTATATGCCGAAACGGGATGCAACGTCACCAAATAGCGCGCCTCTTTTTCTGACACGTTCAACGCCTTCGCAAATTTCTTCGCCAACTCAGATTCTTCTTGCTTCAGCGGCTTGTGCTCCCTCACCTCCATTTTGAACAAACGCCTATCCATCAGATTCCTACACAGAAGAGACAACACCTTATCATCACTCATAGTCCACACCTTAATAGCGCTCATAATGTCTGAATCATCAAATAATGCATAATATTTCAATGGTTCACTCTTCTGAATGAAATCCTCTTTTGTTACATCTTGTTTTAAAAAGTAATCAAACTGCGGAGCTGCAAAAAGCGACTTGCCTCTTCTCGACAACTCTTTTGCTCGTTCCAACGTTTTTATCAACACCTGCTCTGCCGAGACCGATGTCTTATGCAGATATACCTGCCAATACATCATACGCCGCGCAATCAGAAACTTTTCAATGGAGTACACTCCCTTCGACTCTACCACCAACTCATCATCACACACATTCAACATCTTGATGATTCGAGCCGCACCAACAGCTCCTTCCACCACTCCCGTAAAGAAACTGTCGCGTATCAGATAATCCAATCGGTCCATATCCAACTGACTGGAAACCAGTTGATGAAGGAATTTCTTCGGATACTTATTCTGAAAAATCTGCAAAGCCAAATCCAACGCACCTCCCAGCTCCTTATTGATCTGTTGCATCATCAACAAGGATATCTCTTCATGTGAGATTCCCTGCGTAATAGTACTCTCCAAAACATGAGAAAACGGTGCATGACCAATATCATGCAAAAGGATGGCTGCCAATACGGCATTCGACTCTTCTTCTGTTATCTCATTTCCTTTGGATCGCAGTTGCGCAATGGTCTCCTCCATCAAGTGCATAGCACCCAATGAATGCTGGAATCGGGTGTGCTGAGCTCCTGGGTATACCATAAAACTCATTCCCAATTGCTTGATTCGATTCAACCGCTGAAAATACGGATGCTGTATCAAATCATAATGCAACTCACTCGGAATGGTAATGAATCCATGAACCGGATCATTGACTATTTTTTTCTTATTGTACATTAATGCAATGACGCCTCTTTTTATAGGTTCTTTAAGAATTCAGACATCTGTTGCTGTACTTTTTGCGCTTCTGCACGCGCTGCCTTTGCATAATCTTCTCCATTGGAAGCATACAAAATAGCTCTCGATGAATTCACCAATAATCCACATTGGCTATTCATACCATATTTTACAACTTCTGCCAAACTACCTCCTTGCGCACCAATTCCTGGTACCAACAAAAAGTGATTAGGGATAATCTTACGAATGTCAGACAACATCTCCGCCTTTGTGGCTCCCACCACATACATCATGTTATCTTCATTACCCCATTTCAACGAAGTCTTTAATACTTTTTCAAATAGACGATCTCCACTCTCCTTGTCTTCCATAAATTGAAAGTCAAATGCGCCTTTATTGGATGTTAATGCCAACAATGTCACCCACTTACCTTTGTAATCATCTGTCAAAAAAGGAGATACAGAATCTTCACCCATGTAAGGTGCAACCGTAACAGAATCAACATCCAACGCTCCGAAGAATGTTCGTGCATACATGGCTGACGTGTTTCCTATGTCACCACGCTTTGCATCTGCAATAATAAATTGATCTGGATAATTTTTACGAATGTAATCTACGGTTCTTTCTAAAACATCCCATCCTTGTAGCCCAAGACTTTCATAGAAAGCAACGTTCGGCTTATATGCCACACACAAATCGGCTGTAGCGTCTATGATGTTTTTATTAAACTCAAAAATGGGATCTAAATCATCACCATCACGGTCGAAAAGGAACTCTGGAATCTTGTTAACATCCGTATCCAATCCCACACACAAAAAAGACTGCTTGCGTTTGATATTCTCAAACAACTCTTCTCTATTCATATTCTAAATATTTTTAGTCTACAAATTTACGAGTATTTCCACAATTTGCCAAATTAATTTAGGATGGAGCCTACCGCTCTGCTACTCTCGGTTCTTCTCATTATGGCACAATTGTATCTCTCTTTACTTTATTGACTGTATCTTTCTCTTTTGTCACAATAGTATCCTTCTCTGCTTTGATCTTTTGAACCAATGTATCCACCTTTTTGGTCGTATCCTTTTTTACTGGCACAACCGACTTCACAGGTTCTTTAGAAAGTGCGGCCTTCACCTGTGAATAGTGATTGGATGCATTCCACAAAATCCATTCATCATATCCGGCATCGTAAACGGCTTGTATCTGGTCTTTGATCTGCTTACTTCCATAGGAGATATGTCCCTCCACCCATGGTGCCGAGAAGCATTGCAACCATGGTCGTACAACAGCTATTGTAGCGGAATCTGGCCTTTTTAATTGCTCCTGCGACAAAAGACATGCTTTGTATATCGTTTGATATGGATTTGCATCGGGTACTGGTATGCCAAAGGTTCTTTTTCCATAATGCGATGGATAGATCATCGGACATAGTGCATCCGTCATTGTAGCCAATTCTGCATAATTCTGTCCGGTACGTCCCCTGTCAATATCACTGCCAATCACGGTTCCAAACAAATCTGCTCCGTATACGATTCCTTTGGCATGCAATCTTTTTTGTACATAGGCAAAGAAATCTGACAGACACTGCTCCTTGCTATATGTGGCTAAATCAACCCCATAATCGGCTTTATTGGCGTCGGTTCCTATCGGAAAACGAACATAATCAAATTGAATCTCGTCAAATCCATCTTTCGTAGCTTGTTCGGCTATACTACAGATATAATCCCACACTTTCTCCTTATAGGGATTCACCCATGGCAATCCTTTCCCATCTGTCACCGAACTTCCATCCGGCTTGCAGAGTGCTAAATCTTTATCATACTTGGCTAAATAGGGATCCTTAAAACAGACGATTCTTCCAATCACATAGATGCCTTGTTCGTGCAATTCCTTCAACAAAGCTGGCATATCGCGCACATATCGTTTACAAGCTCCCACTTTTTGCGCCATCGTGTCTTGAATCTTGTAGGTCAAGTCTCCTCCATCGTTTTTTATATCCAGCACGATCGTATTCATCTCTGTGGATGTCACCAACTCCACCATCTCTTTCATTCGCTTCGTACCGGCTGTCGGTCCCGTCACATAAATTCCCTTCACCTTGACTTGCGGAATGAGTAACGCTCCCTTTTGTATAGGTGCAGGACGCGTGACTCTCGACACAACATGTCTCGTCGAATCTTTCTGCAATGAAACTACACTATCACCCTGAACTGAGGTGGTATCATCCGTAATCTTCTCCACCGTGTCCGTTACAACTACATCTTCTTTCAACGGCTTCTTAGGGGATTCGCCAGTCACACATCCCATTAAAATAAATGGCACAAAGAAAAACAAACAACTCTTAATTCTCATTTTGTCTTGAGGAGTAATTCTCCCAATTTTTACTAATTAATTTAAAACAGTGAACTGATTAAATTCACTTTTAATAATCAAACATATCATCAAGGACACCTCATAGTCCCTTTTTCAAATGCAAAAATAATATATTGAATTGAGGTGTGTTCTATAAATTCACCGTTTTTACAAAAAAAATAAAAAAATGTGGGTTAATAAACGTTCCGTATTGTTCGTCTGTCGGTAACCGAAGAGACGCAATGCATTGTGTCTCTACAAAAAAGAAAATTGAAATAATTATTTGAGGGAAATCTCAAATTTTCTATCTTTACAGAAACAAATAATTATATGAAACAATATACAGCGGCACCAACCATACATGTCGGCATTCTTTTACGAGAGAAAATCACATTCAATCTCTACGGAACATTCATTACCGACGACGGAACTGAGGCAACTGGCTCACAGGAAGTCACCCTCTCAAATGGCAAAATCATGTATCATGGGAAAGACTATACTTGCTTGTCCTTCACAGCCAAAGATGAGTTGAACAGTTTCGAACTGATGGAGGTTACAATTGGCATACAATTTCATTGGGAAAGAAAAGAGAATCAACGTTTTAACGGTGATTTAAAATTTGTCATTGCCGACAATAAAATCCAAGCCATCAACATAATTCATGTGGAAAAATATTTGACCAGTGTTATCTCTTCTGAAATGAGTGCCACCTCGTCATTAGAGTTGTTAAAAGCACATGCTGTCATTTCAAGAAGTTGGTTGTTGAACAAACTGGAAGGAAAGAAAACGACCAGTTCTGCAAATGAGATGACCATCAGCGAGGACAAAATCATTCGATGGTATGATCACCAAGACCACACTCTTTTCGATGTTTGTGCAGACGATCATTGTCAGCGTTACCAAGGCATCACTAAATCTGGCACATTAGCCGTTCAAGAGGCTATTCAAGCCACCTACGGACAGGTGTTAACATACAATGACAAGATATGTGACGCACGTTTCTACAAAGCTTGCGGAGGTGCCACAGAACTGTTTGAGAACTGTTGGGAAGAGGTGCATCACCCCTACCTCATCGCAATTGCAGATGACAAAGAGGCGACATTACCGAATCTAACCAACGAAGAAGAGGCTGAGCAATGGATCCTTGCCGAACCAAAAGCCTTCTGCAACACGAAAGAGAAAAGCATCCTCTCACAAGTGTTGAACAATTATGACCAAGAGACTCCTGATTTTTACCGATGGGTGGTAGACTATACACAGGAGGAACTCTCGCAAATAATAGCAGAAAAAAGTGGCATTGACTTCGGAAAGATTCAAGAACTCATTCCTATTAAACGAGGTGCATCTGGACGAATCATCGAGTTGAAGGTTGTCGGAGAAAAAAAGACAATGATCATAGGGAAAGAACTTGAAATACGGAAAATATTATCTCGCAGTCACCTCTACAGTTCTGCCTTTATCGTCAGAAAAGAGATTCGAAACGGCAATATTCACTTTCAATTGAAGGGAGCTGGTTGGGGACATGGTGTTGGTCTCTGCCAAATTGGAGCCGCCGTCATGGCAAGTGAGGGATACAACTACAAAGAGATTCTGCAACATTATTATCCCAACTCGGTTCTAAGTTCATTGTACGAGAAAAAGAAATAAATAGTTCCTCGAACGAGATAAAAAGATAGAAGGTATATGAAATTAACATTTTTAGGTACAGGTACTTCCACAGGTGTTCCATACATAACCTGTAATTGTGAAACATGTCAATCGAAAGATCCCAAAGACAGGAGACTTCGTTGTTCTTCGCTGTTAGAGGTGGATGGCAAAAATATATTATTGGATTGCGGACCCGATTTTCGTCAACAAGCATTAAATGTTGGCTTACAAAAGGTAGATGCTGTTTTACTGACGCACAAACACATGGATCATGTATTAGGATTAGACGATTTGCGTCCCTATGGAAATGTACGCATCTATTCTAACAAAGAGACCATAGATGCCATTCACAAAGTATTCTCCTATTGTTTTAACAACGACTACAAAGGGATCCCACAATTAGAGACTCATGTTATCACGCAAGAGCCTTTCGAGATTGATGGAATCACCATCACGCCAATTTTGATTTGGCATTACAAACTACCTGCTTTCGGATATAGGATAAAAGATTTTGCATACATAACAGACTATAAGAGCATCGACGAGGATCAATTAGAGAAGCTAAAAGGGTTGGATGTATTGGTAATGGATGCATTAAGATGGGAAGAACACTTCTCGCATGCCAGCATAGACGAAGCGATTGCGATTTCCAAAAGGTTAAATCCGAAAAGGACCTATTTCATTCACATGAGTCATTCGGCAGGACTGCATGAAAAGACACAAAAATTACTGCCTCCGAATATATATTTAGCTTATGATGGATTGAGCATTGAAATATAAAGGTAGGTCCTATCAATTGGGTGGATTCTTATTCTTCAAACAAGAAAATCTCCTCGTTCGCTCTTTTCATCAAGAATTGTTCACGAGCGAACTTCTCCAAACTTGACATATCAGATTCCAACTGATGCATTTTCTCCTGACTGTCAATGCTTAGTTCCTTATAGTAAGCGATTTCTCTTTCAATACGATTTTGGGTGATGGACAACTGATAGTAATCCACCAACGTATGAGAGTCGAAAAGTAAGAACCAAAGCACAGCCACGACACAGGTCAGCAAATACTTGTTGGTAACTATTTTTTTTACGACAACAACAATTTTTTCTTTATTTATTTCCATAATCGACAGAAAGGATTTTCAAGGAATTCTATCAAAAAAACAAATCAGCTACATTAAAAATTCAAAAAAGGGAAAGAAGGGAAACAAGGTATTAATCCTCATTTCCATTCCCTCCATACCATATATGAGTTTTAAGGCAATATTACTCTTCTGTATCTTCAAACTTAATCTGCTCCACCTCGTCGTCTTTCATATAAACAACAGAATAACGAGTAGCATTGGTAGGAGACATGATAGTTATACGATACTCTCCTGAGTCATATTCGTACAAACGAATATAATACTTATTAAGAGTAGAGGTCTCCATACATTCGAAGTTAATGTACTTATAATCCTTTTTGGATGTCCATTTTTGCTGTTTGTCATAGATAGTATACCTAGTCTCCTTGTTGTTCAATTGATCCTTAACGATAATTGATTTTTGCGTAAAGTTCATAGCAAAAATGGTGGAACTTTGTTCCCAAGGGCCCCACACATAGACATCTTTGGACTTAGAAGTCACCATACCTTTTGTTTCTCGGAAGGAACGGAAGTTCGCATTCTGAGCAGAGACTGAAGTCACTCCCAACAGCAGTCCCAATAGAACTAAATATCTAATAATCGTATTCATAATATAATTACAGTCAACATTAAGGATTTATAATCCAATTTTTATTATGGACCTTTATTTTCTCTTTAGAGAAGTGCAGGTCCTCTTTTTTTGGAATGCGAATAAAGAACTCAGTTTGGTTTTTATTCGGCAATTTATTCGTACGCAACCAAGGATTGGCATCTTTCAGCAATTGGTATGAGATACCATAACCTTTTGCAAAATCTGTCAAATTTACGATGGTTGAATCAACCTTAACGACATCCGACTCCACCATATAGTATAAATCCTCTTTTTTAAGCATAAAGCCAAATTGCTGAGGATTCTCCATCACAAATTTCGCCATCATAATTCGAAAGACATAACGATTGGTTTCTTCGCCAAAAAGCATGTCAAAATAGTTGTTGGTTTGTTGCACCTCCATCTGTTTCAATACTCTTGCACGACCAGAATTATAAGATGCAGCCGCCAAAGCCCAACTTTGCGTCAACTCATACGTACGTTTCAAATATTGGCACGCAATGACAGTCGCCTTCTCAAGATTGTAACGTTCATCCACATCATCATTCACAATCAAACCACTCTCCTGACCTGTCGTCGCTAAAATCTGCCAAATACCAGCAGCCTTGGCTGGTGACAATGCCCTCTGATCCAAATTACTCTCTATCAACGCAAGGTATTTGAAATCATCAGGAACACCCTCTCGCTCGAGGATGGGTTCAATAATAGGGAAAAATTTATTCGCACGTTTAATAATCAGGAACATCTGAGAATGCCAATAACTGAAACTCGTCAGTTCGCGATCAAATCTCTCCCGCATATAATAGTTGGTTAAATCAACCGTCTCTCCAAAGATAGTAAAAGAATCTGGCATCTGTGGTGCAAAATTATACTGCATCAACGAATCCGCAAACACTTTTACCGGATATTTCTTTTCTTCAGCATTCGTACAATTCAAAAACATACACACCGCTGCCGCAGAAATGAACAAAATCAACTTATTTTTCATCACTCAAAAATCAAAATCACTCTTACTTAGCATGGAACACCAACATCGGCGTATTCGTGTGAAAGACAATCTTTCTCGCCATACTTGGATTAAACATTCTCGTCAACAAACTCCTCCTATGAGTAGTCAACGAAATAACATCCACCTCGTTCGTTCTAATATACTCATCATAGGTCGTCAACAAATCTGGACCCTTCAGCAAATGAGACTTCATATTGATTGTCGGGAATTGCTCAGAAAAATAATCCTTCAAGCCTCTTAGTTTCACCTCTGCCCACGGATCCTCGTTCGAATCATAATGTATGAAATGAACCATCACATCCGATGACGCCATCTTACATATTAGTTTTAAAAAGTCTTCGTAATAACTTAAATCTTCATCATCAAAATTAGTCGAACATGCTATCTGCTTCACATTATCAAACGTGATAAAATGTGTGTTCTCTGGTATCGTAAATACTGGAACATTGGCCCGCTCCATTACCTCCGCAGTAACACTTCCTATCATATCCAAATCCTTTTGGCTACATCCTCTCGTTCCCATCATAATGGCTAAAGGATTCACCAAATCTGAATACTCCAATATCTGCTCCTCTGGTATGCCCTCCCTTATCACACACATATACTCAACATTCGGCATCTCTCCTTGCGTTATCCGATTATTAATCATCTCACGCAAGCGATTCATCTTCTCGGACGACTCCTTCTCTGCTTGCTTCTTGTTCTCATCATCCTTCTTCGTCGCATACGCATCTCCTATCGTAGCCATCACGGTCTTCGCTACCGTATACGTATGAAACAAAATCGCTTTCAACCCTAATATAGAAGCAACTCTAAAACCAAATTCACATATCTTTATCGAATAATCTGAAAAATCAACAGGCATCAACAAAACCCGCTCTTCATTCAAGGCTTGCGATACCGCATCCTCATTCTTCATATTCTCTATAATGTTCAGCGCCTTGTCTAAATCACTTTGACGAATACGAACCCGCACTCCTAACGACATCGCAGGAAGTAATGGATTAACATTCTGCATAAAAACATCAATACCATGGATCTCTAACACAGACCGCAATATCTGCGCCTTTTCGTATGTATGTATCGCTACCGTTACTAACGTATCCTCCATAATACCTTTCTATTTCTATGATCAAATTCCAAGATTTAGTAAATATTTCCCAAATATAGAAATTTAATTTTTAAAATCATATCTTTTGACAACAATTTTATTCTTCCCGCTTCTGAGATATGAGGAATTATTTATTTATTTTTGTTCAAATTTTCGATGACATTCTCCTTTTTTTCCCTGAAAGAATTGATTTGAAATTATACAAGATATTCATTTTCAATATTTTAAAACAAAATTATGATTTCATTCCCTAATGCAAAAATTAACATTGGACTAAATATCACTGAAAAAAGACCCGATAATTATCATAATCTGGAAAGTTTCTTCTACCCTATTCCCATCAAAGATATCCTTGAAATTGTCGAATCTCCAAATCAAGAAACGCGCCTACATCTTTCTGGCATTACCATTGATGGCAATAGCGAAGACAACCTCATTATGAAAGCGTATCGATTACTTGCTACCGACTATTCTATTCCTTCCGTCGACATCTATTTGGAAAAGAAAATTCCTTTCGGTGCAGGCTTGGGTGGTGGCTCCTCCGACGCAGCTTTCACTCTTAAAATGCTCAACGAGATGTTCTCCTTGCATTTATCTACAGAAATACTGGAAAATTATGCTTCAAAATTAGGTGCAGATTGTCCCTTTTTCATTCAAAACAAACCTGTATTCGCAACAGGTATTGGAAACATCTTCACTCAAATAGACTTTTCATTGAATCAGGTCTTCATGGTATTGGTTAAACCTGATGTTCATATTTCCACCAAAGAGGCTTACTCCTTGATTAAACCTCAAAAAACCGTCATACCTGTATGCGAACGCATCAAACAACCAATGGAACAATGGAAAGATACGATTGTGAATGATTTCGAATATAGCGTCTTTCCTCAACATCCTTCCGTCAAAGCCATCAAAGATAAACTATACGAGAATGGCGCTATTTATGCATCCATGTCGGGCTCAGGTTCCTCTGTCTATGGTTTCTTCTCTCAACCAACTGATCTGAAACACCTCTTCCCAGGTGAATATGTCTTTCAAGGGGGTCTATAACACGTTGAGACGCACGGCCGTGCGTCTCTATCGTTTGGTCTTTTGTATCTCTTCTTTCACAAATTTTGTACCATCATACCTGATTTGATAGGTAAAGGATTCATTTCGTTCTACTTTTAGATATTCTGGAGCCAGAATTATTTCCCCATTCTTTTCATCATAATGAGGTTCATAATACCTTTTCTGATAAGCATCCATAACATTCAACACATAAAACCCATTGATCATTTTATCTGAAATGTTCCATACACATTTACATTTAGTTTCGCTATAATATTCCTCACCACTTCTTCCTTCTATTCTCGTATCATGAGAACGGCCATAAGTATATGAATGTTTACATATAAATTTTAAAGAATGGGCACTCACCGCTATGAAATATAAATCAGTAAAATTTTCATAAGAATCCCTCGGCCAAGTTATTGGTAAATAGATATCATAATTCATTTTTATCATAAAGACCTGTGTAGTATCATTAATATTACCTATCCATTTTTTTTCTAATGTTGGATATCTACCATCGAAAGACAGACTAACGTTCAATGAATCGATTATAATAATATTAATATTTTCGTCTTGTTCATTATCTTCGGGTTCTTTCAAATAGTATAGACTTAAAAAAAATTGATAATCATGAGGATAGCAATAACTAACATTCTCTTTATCTGAGAGACACTCTAGTTTAAAGTTGATGGAATCAGCAATTTGTGTGTTTTCCAACTCTGAAAATTCATAATTAAAGTTATCCAAAAACCAATCGGGATATGTTCCTTTATAATCATAATGATATAGGAGTTCTTCTTGGAAATCACTATAAGCTATCGACGAAAAATCTTTTGGTAAGGAGATTGATTTCAATTTATAACATCCTGACAAGGCATGTTCACAAACAATATCGATTTTAGTCTTTTCAGAAAAACAAATTGAATCTAATTGACCACAATAATAAAAAGCATAATTACCTATGCGCCTCACACTATCGCCAACTATCAATGTTTTCAATAAAGAATTTGCCATGAAAGCGCTATCTCCTATCTCATTCACCTTATATTTTCGTCTTCTTTCCTTGATTATGTTTGGAACCACTACACGACATCCACTCTTTTTTCCATCCACTAACTTTGCTGTACGTGTGTTCGGATCTAACTCATACGTAATGCTATCGCGCACTACCCTAAACGAGGCTGCTGTATTCTTCGCCATACACATCATGGAGAGGAGGAGGAAGCATAATAGGGAAATGAAACGAACTGTGTTTTGCATGTTATATTATTTTGTTATTGATTGGTAGAGACGGTGTGCACACCGTCTCTACATCAAACATTTATTTGGCAAATAACAATTCACGATATTTTGGCAATGGCCATATATCATCGTCGATCACCAATTCCAATGCATCAATATGGGTTCTGATTTCCTCCATCGTCGGACGAACTACCTTATCATAGATAATTGCTTTCTCTTCTTCTGAACCGGACGTATTGGCCGTTCTGCGCTCTTCCGTCATCCGTTTCAACAGCTTCTTAATGGCAGTCACATGCAATGAGATTTCTCGTATCAGATCTTTACGATCCTCCGACAACTCATCATACTCTGCCTCTGAAAAGAGCTGCTTCAAACCACATAGGTTCTCTATCAATCGGTTTTGATAGGCTACTGCCGTTGGAACAATGTGATTCAATGCAATATCTCCTAATGTACGTGATTCAATCTGTACCTTTTTAGAGAATTTTTCATACTCCACCTCTACACGTCCGTGCAACTCAATCTCGTTGAATATCTTCTCTCCAATCAAAACCTCTTTGGATGATTTATCCAAATACTTTCCAATGGCTTCTGGCGCACTGGTGATATTCGTCAAACCTCTCTTGGCAGCCTCTTTCTTCCACTCGTCTGAATAACCATCACCTTCAAAACGTACTGCCTTGGATTCTACAATCAGTTTCTTTAAAACTTGGAAGATGGCTTCATCCTTTCCTTTCCCTTTGGCTATCAAGCCATCCACCTCACTTCTGAACTCATTCAACTGATGTGCCACCGCTGCATCTAAGGCAATGATGGATGCTGCACAATTGGCTGATGAACCAACAGCACGGAACTCAAAACGGTTTCCTGTGAAGGCAAACGGAGAGGTTCTGTTTCGGTCCGTATTATCCAACATAATGTCTGGAATACGCGCGATACCCAACTTCAACGCCGTCTTCTCTTCTGGTGTCATCTTACTATCTCCCACCTGGTTGGCTAAATTATCCAACATCGCAGATAGGTTCTGTCCTAAAAAGACTGAAAGAATAGCCGGAGGTGCTTCATTAGCGCCCAAGCGATAGGTGTTACCAGCACTCATGATAGATGCACGCAACAAATCCTGATGTTTGTAAACAGCCGTCATCACATTCACAAGGAAGGTGAGGAAAAGCATGTTTCCTTTTGGATTTTTAGCAGGTGACAATAGATTGATACCTGTATCGGTGGTCAACGACCAGTTATTATGTTTACCTGATCCATTCACACTTGCGAATGGTTTCTCGTGCAACAAGACTTGAAAATGATGTTTGCGTGCGATACGTTTCATCAAATCCATCATCAGCTGATTGTGGTCATTCGCCAAATTCGCCTCTTCGTAGATAGGGGCAAATTCAAATTGGTTGGGTGCCACCTCATTATGACGAGTTTTCAATGGAATACCCAATTTATGAGCTTCAAACTCCACATCTCGCATATAGGCAGTCACACGCTCTGGTATGGAACCAAAGTAGTGGTCATCCAATTGCTGATCTTTTGCCGAAGCATGTCCCATCAACGTGCGACCCGTCATACAGAGGTCGGGACGTGCATTGTAAAGAGCTGAATCAACCAAAAAATATTCTTGTTCCCAACCCAAGTTGGTATTTACCTTCGTAACATTCTTATCGAAATACTGACAAACTGCAACAGCCGCCTTGTCAACTGCCGAAATGGCCTTCAACAATGGGGTTTTATAATCCAACGCTTCTCCAGTATAGGAGATGAAAATAGTTGGAATACACAAGGTAGAGCCCACCACAAATGCAGGAGATGATAAATCCCACGCTGTATATCCACGAGCCTCAAAGGTGTTACGGATACCACCATTTGGGAATGAAGAGGCATCAGGTTCCTGCTGAACAAGCAATTTACCCGAAAAGCGTTCGATGACATCACCATTTTCATCAAAATCGATAAAGCCATCATGTTTTTCTGCCGTTCCATCTGTTAAGGGTTGAAACCAGTGTGTATAGTGAGTAGCACCTCTTTCGCGTGCCCATTTACGCATTCCTGTAGCAATCTGGTCGGCTATGTTTCGATCGAACAACACACCTTGTTCCACCGCTGCAATAAAAGCATTGAAAGCATCTTTAGAAAGATACTCACGCATTTTATCTTTCGTAAACACATTGATTGCAAAATAATCGGACAATCGGTCAGAGGGTGTTTCAATCTCTCTTGGTCGTCTGCGAGACAACTCTCGCAACGCATTAAATCTCATTATTGCCATTACAACCTAATTTTTTGTTATATTTTTTTAAGTACCCCAAATTTTTAGGGGTTCACTTTGCAAAAATAGGTATTTTTTGTGAGTATACCCCTATTTTTTATAGGTATATTTAAAAACAGGACACAAATTTTTATTTTTATGAAGACGTATGGCCGTGGAAATGCACATCCATGTAGAGACGCAATGCATTGCGTCTCTACGGTGACCAACAAAAAAAACATTTCTCTCAATTTTCTATCAAACCATTTCCCTTTTCATCTATGAAGAAATAACGATTGCCCAATTTTACCCGAAGCAATCCTTCTGAAAAGTAACCGACCTCATCAGCATCAAATGGCAGGAGCTTTAAACCATCAAACGGCACGGAATTCACTTTCGACTTATCATATTTTCTAAAATAATGACAATTCCGATAGTTGTCCTTATCGCTCAATTCTTTCTTATAATTACAAAGCAATTCGACATCAGGCAAATTAGTCATTTTAACAATACCAGCCTTTAAATAATCGGCATACTGAGATGGTATAGTATCTCCAGTATCAGTAAGGAACAAACCTCTGAATCCGTTATCGACTCCTATCCCAATATTATTTTGAAAACGTGAATATATATCAAATTGATTCGGATAAACAAGTTGTCCTCCTTCGTCTTCCAACTGCCAATATTTCCCATCAACAAAACGCAGATAATTTTTCCCAAATTGAAATCGTGAGACTTCCTTTCCATTCAAATCCAATTGTTTAGTCACATTATTTATTTCAGGAATTAAACTTTCGTCACAACCCAATTTTTCACTTATATATTCACTTAAATTCGTATCAATATCATAAGCATTAAACAAAAAAATTCCCTTTATTAAGTAATGTTCTGACATCCATGGAAGATGTTCGTACAACTTGCGTCCGTCTTTATAAACATTAATACATATTGGAATTATTTGCAGTCCTCCTAAATCCTCTGAATAAAGACTGACAGAAAGGACCTCTATCAACAAACCATACATTAAACATATTTTATTATCATACTGAAACGGCACAACAACATTACCTTTCTCATCGACAATTCCATATTTATTTGTCTTATTATCATAAAGAGTAATTAAACCAACGCCATCAAAACTACAATTCAAAGATGGAGAAACTGTATAGCCATACTTTGTTTCCAATGTTTCCTTTCCTACGAGGTTTCCATCACACAGTTTTTCCAATGAAAAGTAAATTTGTTCACAATCTTCAGGATTATTGTAATTCCAATTTGTTACTATTACAGGATATTCATTTTCGTACGATTCCATCTTTATGACAGTATCTTTTTTCACAAAATAAGTACTATGTCCAGAATCATTGTCAACATACATAACGTCAAAATCTCTAGTTTTATTTATAGTAATACGTTTACCTGAATATAACTCGTTACCATTTTTATCTATTATGTACGCATTAGAATTTTCTGTTTGAGGTATATAGCATCGTCCATTGTTAAACATAACCTCCTCATCCAGTCTAAACGCTCTTTGATTGGTCGCATCCCATTTCATTGGAATCACCAAATCTCCAGACTTGTCGATAAATCCTATTTTCCTATCTTTTACAACAGCAGCAAGACCTTCATGGAAATGACCCACATACTCATACTCCTTAATTTTTTCGTTTAATTTTTTTATACCACTTACAGAAAGTCCATCAGAAGCAATCAAAAGAATACTATGAGTAATAAATAATAATGCAAAAAGAGTTTTTTTATTCATACGTGAATTCAATTTTAAATCAATGAGAATAAGAATCTCCAATCAGAGCTGTCTTCTACAATGCATCCGTCGAAGGTTCTGCATGTATGCTTATCTGTGTTAGCTGTCCATAGTTCTTCCGTAAGGCTTCTTCCACCTGAATGGTAATATCATGTGCGCAGACCAATGTGATTTGAGGATCCATCACAACATGCACATCGATGATCACATGTGGACCATTCCGACGGGTCTTTAACTCATGCACATCCTCCACTCCTTCTACCGACTCTATAATCTGCGTGATCTTCTGCTCTTCTTCTTCGGGCAACGAAGCCTCCAATAATTCCGAAAGTGCAGGCAATGCCATTTTCACTGCCACCACAATAATGAAGATACTTATCGCACATCCCACAAGCGGATCCAACAATGTCCACTTCTCACCCAATAAGATTGCACCGCCAATACCGATTGCTGATGCAACAGACGAGAAGGCATCCGTACGATGATGCCATGCATTAGCCATCACAACCGGACTTCCCTCCTTACGGCCTGTGCGCCACGTGATTTGATACAGAAACTCTTTAAAAATAATCGATATGATTGCCACTGCAAATGCAATCCAACTTGGATGTGACGTTTCCTCTCCTCCTAAAATTTGACATACTGAAGTAATACCTGATGTCATAAGTTTCACTGCCACAACAAGCAATATCACACTTACAATCAACGTGGCTAACGTCTCAAACTTTCCATGTCCATACCTATGACTTCGATCATTCTTCTTCGACGAGATGCGAACAAAACATAACACAATGCCATCACTGATCAAATCGGATAAAGAGTGTATTCCATCTGCCACCATTGCAGCACTCTGTCCGACTACGCCCGACACCAATTTAATGACAGTCAAAAACAGATTGATAATCGTCCCCAACAATGTCACTTTAACAATAGATTTTTCCCTACTCTCCATGACCTCACAGATTTCTCAGTTGTTCAAAAAAGCTCCAAATAACAATACCTGCAGTGACCGACACATTCAGTGAATGTTTTGTACCAAATTGTGGTATTTCAATACACGCATCGGAGAGATCTACCACCTCTTGTTGAACACCCTTCACTTCATTACCCAGCACAACTGCATATTTCTTATTCGGATCCAACTGAAGATCGGGCAACATGACACTACCCTCCACTTGTTCAATGGTGAAGACATAATATCCTTGTGATTGCAGTTCGCGCACAGCCTCCTGAGCTGTTTTATAGGCTTGCCAATCCATAGAAAACTCTGCACCTAAGGCAGTCTTATGTATTTCAGGATTAGGAGGTGTGGAGGTGATACCACACAGACAAATCTTTTCAACCAAAAATGCGTCGCTCGTACGAAAGACGGAGCCCACATTATACAAACTTCTCACATTATCCAAAACCACCACCAATGGTAGTTTCTTTGCTTTTTTGAAATCATCTGTTGAGATACGATTCAGTTCTGTAACTTCCAGTTTTCTCATGCTTTCACCATCTTGATAAAGTCTTTCATTCCTTCTGAGGCACCTTTTTGAATCATGGTAATCTTTCTCGTTGACGGAACTGGAACGGTTTTCGGATCGATAATGTATATAGGTGTTTCGTAAGGCACATAATTAATCAGGCCAGCGGCTGGATAGACATTCAAAGAGGTTCCCACAATAAGGAATATATCCGCTTGCTGTGCCAACTCGACTGCGGGTTCAAAATTAGGCACCGCCTCGCCGAACCATACGATGTCGGGACGCAATTGTGCACCATCTGAAGCTTTATCACCCAAATGAATCTCACAAGCATCATCCGTTAAAGTTGTCACCAAATTAGGATTACGAACCGAGCGCACCTTCATCAGTTCACCATGAAGATGCAAAACACTCTTGCTACCAGCCCGTTCATGCAAATCATCAATATTCTGTGTGACAATGCGCACATCAAAGTCTGACTCCAACTCTTTCAACCCAATATGTCCATAATTAGGCTGATGTAGCTGATGTTCTTTTCGCATGTCATTATAGAAGTTCAAGACCAATTCAGGATTTCGTTCGAAGCCTTCTGGTGTGGCCACATCTTCCACTCTATATTCATTCCACAATCCGTCAGAATCACGGAAAGTACGTATACCACTCTCGGCACTGATACCAGCGCCTGTAAGGACAACTAATTTTTTCATATTTCTTCTTGTCTACAATATCAATATTTACGATTAAAAATCTCCGCATAGACAAACGCACGACGCACCTCATCCGTGTCATCAAAGTTCAAATTGATAGGAGCAATGGTCTCCTCCTCAACAGGTGTCATCACACGATTATTTTTTTCTTTCTTTTTATCTGTCTTCTTTTCTGACAAAGAGGAACCACCCTCTTCTGTAGACAAGAAGGCTGTTGTCTTTTGTTCTTTTGGCTTTGGTTTATCTGATTTTTGACTCTTCGTTTGAGTTATAGGCTTGGGATCCGATTGACTCTCAATATAATCTTCCAACTTCTTTCGGATTGTATCCAATGGATTAGAAGAGACAATCACGGTACCATCATCAGACTGAGAAATCACCTCTCTTGTCCTTTCCGACATTTCACGGTCCAACTCCTCCTGTTCTTTCTTTTTGGCTTTTACCATATTTATAAATACGTTATAAATAACTATGCCAATAAAAACAATAATGTATACTAATGTCTCATCCATAATAAACTCGCATTGGTTATAATGCAAATATAACGAAATTAACACTTAACCACACAAAAAAATCAAAAAAATTCGAATTCATTTTTCACAATTAAAATTTATTTTTGTGTCACGATATGGATACGATTTCACCAGAAAAAAGAAGTTGGACAATGAGCAGGATTCGTAGTAAAAACACGAAACCTGAATTGTTAGTTCGTCGATACCTATATGCAAATGGATTTCGATATAGGGTAAATGTTGCCACACTACCAGGCAAACCTGATATCGTATTAAAAAAATACCACACAGTCATATTCATACATGGTTGTTTCTGGCATGGACATGATTGTTTGAAGGGAAAAACACCGCAAACCAATCCTCTCTTCTGGCAAAACAAATTTAAACGAAACAAAGAACGTGATTTAGAGGTAAGAAATCAACTGAAAGATTTAGGATGGAACACATTGGTCATTTGGGAATGCCAACTCAAACCGAAGACACGACAAAAGACATTGGAAGAAATCTCCTATTGGCTAAACGAAGCTTATCTCGACACCTTCCGTACAAAGAGACCAGAATATTCTATCTCTGAAGAGGGCTCAACTGTGCTAGCTGCAGAAAAGAATTCTATCTATTCTTCCTCCACTGATACAGACGAGTAATTATCATTCATAAAAAAACGGGCAATGCATTAATGCAAAGCCCGTATATAACACATGCTTAAAAAGCACAGAATAATTCTTCTTATCGAATCATATCACATCCCATATAAGGAACCAAGACTTTTGGAATCTTAATACCATCAGGAGTTTGATTGTTCTCCAATAGAGAAGCAACAATTCGAGGCAAAGCCAATGCGCTACCATTCAAAGTATGACATAGCTGAGCCTTCTTATCAGCTCCTTTGAATCTACATTTCAAACGATTTGCTTGGTAGGTGTCAAAATTAGAAACTGAAGAAACCTCCAACCAACGTTTTTGTGCAGCAGAGAAGACTTCAAAATCATAACATGTAGCAGCAGTGAAACTCATATCACCACCACATAGATGAAGAATACGATAAGGGAGTTCCAACTTCTTCAACAATCCCTCTACATGATTCAACATCTCTTTGTGAGACTCTTTAGAATGTTCTGGAGTATCGATACGAACGATTTCTATCTTTGAGAACTCATGCAAACGATTCAATCCACGCACATCCTTTCCATAAGAACCTGCCTCACGACGGAAGCATTGTGTATACGCGCAATTTTTGATTGGAAGATCCTTCTCATCCAAGATGACATCACGATAGATATTGGTAACAGGGACCTCAGCTGTTGGGATTAAATAGAGGTCATCCACTTCACAATGGTACATCTGACCTTCCTTGTCTGGCAACTGTCCGGTACCATAACCTGATGCTTGATTTACCACAGTTGGAGGCATGATTTCCAAGTAACCAGCCGCACGAGCTTCATCAAGGAAGAAGTTGATTAATGCACGTTGCAAGCGAGCACCCAATCCCTTGTAAACAGGGAAACCAGCACCCGTTATCTTAACGCCCAACTCGAAATCGATCAAATCATATTTTTTTGCCAATTCCCAGTGAGGCAAAGCATTCTCTGGCAAAGTAGGGATTTCATTACCCATCTTCACCACCTCATTATCTTCAGCCGTCTTTCCATCAGGAACATCATCATAAGGCATATTAGGAATTGTATATAATATTTTGTTGATTTCTTCTTGTGAAGAATCCATTGAGCTTTGCAAGTCTGCCGTCTTCTCTTTCAATGAAGCGACTTTTTCCTTTACACTCTGAGCTTCATCTCTCTTACCCTCTTTCATCAATTGACCGACACTTTTCGACAAAGTATTGATCTCTGCCAATACAGCATCCAAAGAGGATTGAGATGCTCTACGGACTTTATCTAATTCCAATACTTTTGCAATAGGCTCCTTAGCATCAAAATGCTTTCTTGCCAGTTTTCGGATTACTTCATCCGGATTTTCGGTGATAACCTTTAACGTCAACATATCTTCAACAATAATTATTTCTTATATTAATATTTCTTTCAAAATAAAAATCACTCTACAAAGGTAATAGAATCCAATTTCATATCATAATATAAAGCCGAATATTCTAACACCTTAATTGTATCATTTCCCTTATCTGTGCGATTAATAAATATTTTAAGGGAAGAACCATACATTAAATAGTAAGGAACATACAATCTGTATTTTGACCCCTCATTCATGTGTCGAAGTCCAACATAGAAGGCTTCATTCAAATCCTCCATAGCCGAACGTGAACTATCTGAAATAAATTTCTTTCCACTCAACACATAGCCATCATAATGGAAAAAGACTGTATCTTTTGGACCTGGTTTCTCCCCATTAGAAGCCTCCAGCTCTCTGTACAGCAATCCAGAAGGATCTGTTTTAACATTTTCCTCTTTACTTTTATCTCTCAAATAGGCTTCTCCTTTTTCTTTATTCTGCTGTATGATTAATATGTTATCAGTCTTATTAACTTCATCCTTCTTGCACGAAACATAAGTAAGGAGAAACAGAGCACTAATCAGCAAGGGGAAAAACTTTATCTTATTCATAACTTCATTAATTATTTTTTTTCTTAATAAGGGTCATACCATCACGTACAGGAACAATCACTCTTTCAACGCGATCGTCAGTCATGATTAAATCATTGAATTTTTGGATTCCGATGGTTTGAGCATCTTTTGAATCCTCCAATACATGACCATCCCACAATGTATTATCAGCAATAATCAAGCCACCCAATCGTAATTTAGGGAAAACCGCCTGATAATAATCCATGTAATGACGTTTGTTGCCATCCATAAAAACGACATCAAACAAGCCATCGAGCGTTGGAATGATTTGACTCGCGTCACCAATATGAAGATGGATTTTCGATGAATATCCGTTAGTATCAAACAACTGAAGCAAGAAATCCTCTAATTCATCATTGATTTCTATCGTATGCAATTCCCCATCTTCTGGCAATGATTCAGCCATACACAAAGCAGAATAGCCCGTAAACGTTCCAATTTCAAGAATACGTTTGGCGGACATCATAGAACAAAACATTTTCAGCATTCTACCTTGAAGATGGCCAGACAGCATACGAGGCTTCAATGTGTGTAAATTGGTGTCTCGTACCAATTTTTTTAAATAATCTGGCTCACTGTCAATGTGAGCCAGAATATATTTTTCCAAATTATCATCCTTCAAATCCATATCGGTTGCAAAGATATAGAATTTTTCAATTAATGATTACCAATATACAACAGGACATGGATATTTTTCGTGTTTACGTATAATATAGATTAAATTAATTTCATGAGACCATGATCCATTCTTTTTTGCATACGATGTAAACAAATCATATACATAACTAAATTGGAAACTACCAAACTGCAAACCTGCCATGAAAGATGGCGTATGCAAATCAGCCAAATCTGATTTAAAGGCCGCACCAATCAACAACGGACTATAAAGAAGTCCGACTCCTGCATAAAAGTTCTGGAATTGCTCCTGCATTTGATAATAGACATTAGCAAACAGATAGTTGTTAGAAAGATCCGCACGTCCGAACAATCCATTCTGCGACTGCAAATCCTTAAAATAACTAACATGCACTGTTAACTTACGTTCCAAAACATTGTCTTGCTTATCAAGGAATCCATTCTTTGGTTCTCCGATGTGATATACAGCAGCACCTACAGTCAATAAATTTTCAATCACAAACGAACCTCCAGCAGAGAAATCAACGTAGGTACGAGAATCATTTGTCAAATTTTCAGCTGTTGGATTCTCAACGCGTCGATAATGTGGATTGTACATATCCTCAAACTCGAAATTGTCACCCATAAAACAGGCAAACAAAGTGGCTTGAACTCCCAAACGAATGAAATAGTGCTCTTTCAAACGTATCGTATGTGAATACAACAAATCAAACTCATGTTCTTGATAGGCTCCTCCTCCCTTATTGTCGTAGGTGTAGGCAAAACCCGCAGAACACATCTGCTTGTAAAAGTTTTGATCGTATGATGCACGTAATGTATGAAATTTATTATCCAAGGCTGGCCAGTGCTGTCTATAATTTAATCCAAAACGAATGGAATTTGCAGCTCCTGCCAAAGAGGGATTCAATGCAAACGGCATCGTGTTATGGCTCGTCAACGAATAGTCCTGAGCAAAGGTACTCATCGAAAAAGCACACACAGACATCAATATTCCAATAAAAAATCTCTTCATTGTTATTCAATTTTTATAATTGACACAAAACTTTTTCTCTTTCCATCTTTTCGATGAATTGATAGAACTCACCTATAGTTTTCTATGTTCATCTTTTTTCTGCACGTTTCGTATATAAGGATCATGACTCTTAGCGCTCCTTTATTGATTTTCATGCTAACAAAAATAGAGAAATTTCACTTTGTTTCATACTACTTTCCCTATTCCATTGTCACTACGTTCAACACTTCATACGAACATTCTCCAAAGATACATTTAAATCTGAACAATCATAAACTAAATCTCCTTTTTTTTTACATATTTTTAATATTTTTTTTGTGACAATCTAAAAATAGGTCTAAATTTAACTCTTATCTGTCCCGACACCACTCTTCTTTTCGTTGGAATTTCATCAGCATCTTCCTACCATCACATCTTCCCTTGATAAATTAACGTCGATAATCGGTCTGCTCGCAACACATCATTCACCACTTCTAAAATCACCGAAGGCGTCACTTCATTCAACTGATTATAAACATATTCCAAGGTCTCAAACTTATTAAAGTAAAGAAAACTTTTGGCCATAGACAAAACAAGATTTTCTCTGTTCTCTTGCATAATAGTCATTTGTCCGACCATCTGTTTTTTATACTTCTCTAACTGTATTTTTGTAAATGGAACCTCTCGCAACCGCTTCAGCTCTGCACAAATCAAATCTGTACATTTTTCCCGATTTCGTTCTTCTGTTCCAAAATAAATTGACAACAAACCAGAATCTGAATAAGAGGTATAGGTCGATTCTATATTATAAGCCATACCATTTCGCTCACGTAGCAACAAATTCAATCGGCTATTCAACGATGGTCCACCTATAATGTTATTCAACAAACTCATAGGCAAACGACGGTCGTCAGAAAGATCATACGACGGACAACCCACCATCACATGTGCCTGCGACGTGTGTTTACGTACCATCTTATCAAATGGTTCATACGTACTTTTCACAATAGAATTAACCGCACTTCGTTTCTCTTCAATGTCACTTAAATACTTCTCAGCCAAACGTTTTACTCTGCTAAATGGTATTTTCCCCAATGAGAAAAAGACAATTTTATCCGTACAATAGGTCCTTCTTACAAAATTGATGGCATCTTGCGTAGTATACTTCTTTAATCTTTTGGCATCTCCTAAGATGTTTCTTCCTAATGGAGTATTGGCGAAAACAAGTTCTTCGAAGTCATCGTAAATCTGTTCCGAAGGTGTATCTTTATACGACTGAATCTCATCTATGATTACATCCACCTCCTTGTCCAATTCTTTTTGTGGAAATGTGGCATGAAATACAATATCCGAACAAATGTCAACAGCTTTTTCATAATCTTCACATAGGAAATTAGCATACACGAATGTCTCCTCCTTGGTGGTATAAGCATTCAACTCACCACCAACAGACTCCAAACTATTAACTATATGCCACGATTTTCTCCGTTGCGTACCCTTAAACAACGTATGTTCAATAAAATGAGCCATACCCGACTCCTCCGGCAACTCATCTCTCGTACCCACATTAATAGCAAAGCCACAATATGCCACAGGTGAATCATCATACAAATGAACAACACGTATGCCATTGGGCATCTCCCAAAACGAAAGATCTTTCGTCAAATCCATTTTATCTCTTTATTTTTTCAATTTCCGAAGCTGCTATGCACACCTTCTCATACCACTCTGCACCAAACCTTCTGATTAACGGCTCTTTCAAAAACTGATAAACGGGAAGTCCCATCTTTTTTCCTAATTCAAAAGCTGCCTGACACACCTTCCAACGATGAACATTAATGGCCACCGTTCCATTACGAAGATTTTCCAATCGAACAGGATATAAATAACAGGAAATCGGTTTGTAAAAATCTATCCTTCCCTCTCGACAAGCCTTTTCAATAGCACACTTACACACTCCTTGTTCATCTACATAGGAAAACACACATTCACCACCATTCACAATCGAAGTGACACGATCTCCCTCTATATCAACATACGAGACTCCCTGCTTCTTAATCACTTCTTGCGACACAGGAGAAAGATCATCCCATATAACCGGCAATATCTTTTCCAAAATAGGCACCTCCGACTCTTCCAACGGAGCCCCGGAATCTCCTTCTATGCAACACTCTCCTTTGCACACAGACAAATCACAACAGAACTGTTTATCAAACAAATCCATCGAGATAATCGTATCGTCAATCTGAATCATCATAAGTCTCTATCTTATAAAACACTGCAAAGTTAAGGGAACTTACACAAATTACCGATTATATTATTATTTTTTTGCAATTTTCGCATTCGGAATCTAAAAACTATTCAATAACTTTGTACTCAAATCTAACGGCGAGTTCTACAAATTCACCATTTAAATAAAAACTAGTATGAATTGTGGGTCATAAACTATAGAACCCACCTAAAAAGGGAATTTTATGAAAGGCATCAGACTTTTACTCATATTAATCTTGTTTTCACAAACAATACTTGCAAAGAAAATTGTGGAAGAGGTAAAGATTGAAGACTCTCAGTTGGCTGCTCAATTAACCGATACACTCGCCTCTGACTCTGTCTTCTATGAGGAACGTCCTGAAGAGACATACGAAGAGGTTGTATACACACCCAAACAATCCGTCTTACACATCCCTATCAGTATCAATGTATCCCTTTTAGAGAGAAAACTAAATGAAAATTTCAACGGATTGTTATACGAAGATGACAATATTGAAGACGACAGTTTGATGATCCGTGCATGGAAGGAGAATGACTTTAAAATTGCTTACAACCAAAACATTCTGAATTATAAAATTCCTGTCAAGATATGGATAAAAAAACGTTTCGGACTTGGTTTCACCCACACCGACCAAGAGATTGAAGGAACCATCAACATGGAAATGCAAACAGCCATCAACTTTTCGAAAGACTGGGGACTCATCACCAAGACTGAAATGCTTCAATACAATTGGATCAAAAAGCCCGTCTTGAAACTGGGTATTATCGACATTCCTATCACATCCATCGTCGATAAAATTCTGAAAAATAACAAACAACTTCTAAACGAAAGTGTTGACGAGACTGTTAAACAATATGTCCCTCTACAAAGCTACATACAAGAGATATGGGAATCCATCCAAAACCCTATCGATATATCAACCAGCGGATACAAAGCATGGTTGAAAATAACTCCTAAGAATCTGTACACCACACCGATTGTAGGTAGTCAGGGACAAATCAACACAACAATTGGTGTCAAATGCTTGTCTGAAATTTATATGGATGTACCTCCTAAAGCTGGTCAGAAAGAGACAAAAATGCCTCGTTTCCAAATGTATACAAACACTGACAAACAGGTAAAAGTAAACTTATTAGCCGATGTTCCTTATACTACTATCGACTCCATTGCCAATGATATCATGAAAAACGAAACCTTTGGCGAAGGCAGACACACCATCATAGTAGATAGCATGGAAATCTTCGGACAAAAAGAAAAAATGATGATTGGAGTTCACGTACACGGATTCATCAACGGCGCCATCTATCTAGAAGGTGTTCCTTATTTCGAACAATCCTCCACCTCTATCCGCATCAAGGAGGTGGAATACAAGCTTAAGACCAAAAACGTGCTGGCTAAAATCGTCAACCTATTTTATAAAAAGGGGTTGAAGAAAATGATTGAGGAAAAACTAATCATCTCCCTTAAAGACGAAATTGCACTCATCAAGGAGAGCAGCCGAAACGAACTCTTCAACAAAGAGTTGATGGAAGATGTTTACATGAATGGTATGCTTAATCATATCACTGTGGAAGATATATTCCTCACCAAAAACGGATTGAAAGTTGGCATCATCTTATCTGGTAAAATCAATGTGAGGGTTGAATGACACAAGAGACATGACATGCTGTCTTTGCCAACTGACAAACGCTGTCAACATGGCATTAATCAATCTAAAAAAAAGAGCGTAATCGTTTAATCTTTGTTAAAAGCCATTCTTTATGGTTAATCTTCTTTAAACTGGGACGATGTCATACAATTTATGTACGTTATTTGTACGTTATTTAACAAATAAACTACAATACTAACTTAAATTGAAAAGACATGAAACATTTGAAAGAATTAGGAATATTGGTAGCTGTAGCAGCTGTTAGCGCTGGCGTTTCCTGCCTTTACGTTAAACATTATGGAAACAACGAGAAAATAATCATTCAGGAGACACAACAAGCTCCTGTTCAATATTCAGCTTACACCCATGATGGTGAACCTGTCGATTTTACATACGCAGCTGATAAATCTGTGAATGCGGTCGTACACGTCATGACCACCTATGAGGTTCAACAATCTCAGATGAGCGATCCATTTTTAGAGTATTTCTTTGGTGAACGTAACTTTCAGCAAGCACCACAGAAAAGGCAAGCATCTGGTTCGGGAGTCATCTTATCTAAGGATGGATATATCGTCACCAACAACCACGTTGTAGATGGTGCGGCACAAGTGAACGTCGTTTTGAATGACAAACGACAATTCAAAGCTCAGATTGTCGGCACAGATCCAACAACCGACTTGGCTCTTTTGAAAGTAGATGCAGATGACCTTCCTACCCTACCCATTGGCAACTCAGACAACTTGAAAGTCGGCGAATGGGTTTTGGCGGTTGGTAACCCTTTCAATCTAACCTCAACCGTCACCGCTGGTATCGTTAGTGCCAAGGCACGTAACATCAATATTCTATCAGGCGACATGAAGATTGAATCCTTCATCCAAACCGATGCTGCAGTCAATCCTGGTAATAGTGGTGGCGCGTTAGTTAACACCCGAGGCGAATTGGTTGGAATCAATGCAGCCATTGCTTCACAAACAGGTTCATACACAGGTTACGCATTTGCCATTCCCACCTCTATTATGAGCAAAGTGGTGGCAGATTTGAAAGAATACGGAACAGTGCAACGTGCATTGTTGGGTGTTCAAATCAGAGACATCGATGCAGATTTTGCCAAAGAGAAGAATTTGGAGACGATGGAGGGTGCTTATGTCGCATCCGTAGGCAGTCAGAGTGCAGCGAGCGACGCAGGCATCAAGGAGGGTGATATCATCACTCACGTCTCTGGCAATAAAGTAAAAACAGTATCTGAATTACAAGAAAAGATTAGTCGCTTCCGTCCTGGTGATAAAGTTCAAATCACCTTACTAAGGAACGGCAAACAAGAGACTGTTTCCGTCACACTGAAGAACATGATGGGTAACACCAATGTGGTGAAGAACTACGACACCAAGCAATTAGGAGCCACACTCACTCCGCTTACCGATAAGCAGAAGAGTAATTTGGGCATCAACTACGGACTACAAGTGACAAGTGTAGAAAAAGGTGGTCGTTTCCAACAAGCAGGTATTCCTAAGGGATACATCATCTTACGAATCAATAATCAGAAGGTGACTTCCACCACAGATGTTGAAAGCATCATCAGCACCTTGAAAGGCGAACAAGAAAAAGCACTCTTCATATCAGGCATTCTACCGAACGGAAAGGTGGTTTACTATGCTGTGGATATGAATGAATAAACATGAATCGATTAATCATAGCAAACGAAGGTGTGTCCAAAATGACACACCTTCGTTTTTTGGGGGGCTAGTTATAATAATCTATATCCATAAATACCGTTTGCAATACACTATGTGTGAAAATAATCAATTATCATTCTTTTTCAAATATAACGCAGGTAGAAATATAGCATACTCCATATCATCCTCTTTACAATACCACCAAACAACAAAACGAATCTTCGCCTTAAAAGGTGCATAACCCATCTTCTGATATTCTATCAGTTTATCTGAAAAAGCTTTTGAAAATTTGAGAACTTTATGATTATCTTTCAACAAAAAATCTGCAGAAATATCAAGATTCATACCACTACGGAGTCTGGTAATCTGTGCTTTTTTATCCTTGAAAAATGCAAGATTGACATCCTTATGTGTCAAAGGAACTACTATTTGTTCTAAACTATCATATTGGGTATTGTCTATGCGAAACTCTGTTGCAACAGGCTGTAAATTATCCAATGCTGTAGTATTATAATGAATATTGAGATATCTTTTGGCTCTTGTAAAACCAACATATAGTTTACGTTTCTCTTCATCTGTACTAATACTAGGAGAGTTGAGGTACATATATACTTGATCAAACTCACGTCCCTTAGCTTTGTGTATAGTTGAAACCATGACCGTAGATTTTTCTGTCTTTATGAAATCATCTATTGAAGATTCATTTAGGAACAGAGTGAAATCAGACATGTATTTCTCCTCATAATTAGAATCAAACGTATTGACGATATCATTAATTAAACTTAGGCAAGCGCTCTGCGAATATTGTTCATTCAAAGCACGCTTTGCATCTTCCCATACTTCTTTACTGATTTTAGGAGAAACGATATTTTGCCGAATCATTTCCGTAAAGAATCTCAGTTCAGCTATATCAAACAAGTTGAAACCATCATTACTTTGAATCAACTTACATTTTATACCATTACGTTTTAGAATGCCTAAAATAATAAGTGCCTCATGATTGGTACTCGTTAACACTGCACAAGTATCATCCTTATAGTTCGTTTTTAAATCATTAATCACTGCAGTTTCAAATCCACCTCTACAAGAATGTTTAGTCAACACCACCTTTCCATTCGTCTGTTGCTTAGAAACAATTGGCTCTGACTTCATTCTGTTTTGAATCGAAGTGACAAATTTATTGGCAAATGTAACAATCTCTTCTGATGAACGATAGTTCTCCAACAACTTATATGCCTTAGCATTATACTTAGTAATCAACTGCTGAAAATAATACGAAGAAGAACCTCTGAACTGATAAATATTTTGATCATCATCTCCGACTGCAATCACCCGCAGATTATCATTACTCTCCATCAGCGCTTCCACCAAATGGAACTCTTCCGCAGTCATATCTTGTGCCTCATCTATAACAAGCACCTTTTTAATAATTCTATTAGGTTCTACATCTTTGTCAAGAATCATTTTTGTTGCCTGCGGTATCACATCTTTCACATCCTCTATTTTCCCCATTCTGCCAATCAAATCAAAACAATAAGAATGAAATGTTTTAATTTCCAAAAAGCTAATATCATTTTCCAACAAACTCCTCAATCTGACTTTAAACTCTATAGCGGCAGCACGCGAAAAGGTAAGCATTAGTAACTGTTCGCACTTGATATCCTCCAATAACAACAAAGATGCTAATTTATGAACCAGCACACGAGTTTTTCCACTACCAGGACCTGCAGAAATAACAATGTGAGGAGACAAATCATCGTCAATTATCTCTTTCTGTAAAGGTGAAAGGGATTTAAACAATTTATCGTATTTTTTAGGCGTAATATTTCTTCCTATTTGAACAAGCCGTTCCTGAGTGAAATATTTTGAAAGAAACCGTTTGTAATCCATGAAGAAATAATCATTTACAAAGGTTATTGCCGCATTATAATCCCGCACCATCATATTGGCAAATTCACCTACAATATGTATTTGTTCTATTTTATGACGATAAAATTCATCTAGTTTACGATAATCTTCTTTAGTATATTGCAAACGTCCATTCTCTTTTATTCGATTAATATTCAGTCCCATATATAACACAAGAAAACCACCTTCCAACTTCACCGAGTTAATTTTAGCAAGGAAAAGCAGAGCTTCCTCTATATCATGTACTTCAGCATGATACTCCACAAACAAATCATTATTGTAACCTTCCAAAAGTTCAATAATCGAAAACAGAATCAAAGGTTCCTTTTTCTGTGAACTTTCAAATCGTTGAGATAGAAACTTCACAATAAAATTAGAAACAGAGAGAATTTTTATCTGCTTATTTTTCAATTCATCAATAGTCATTTGAGGAATAACTTCAACCAAATCCTGATTCTCTTGATTAAGTCTTACATATGACTTTGATTTCCAAAACAGCAAAATGGTTTTAATGTTTTTTACATTCGTTTTTATCGATAATTTTTCGGCTTCCTCATTTAACAATTTCAAATTCAACAAAATGCCATTGTCCGTCAACTTATCCAAAATAAACATAATAAGTTTTTGAAACGCAACTAAAACTTCGAGTGATTTCTTCGTGGATTCAATAAAAGCAGAGATATCTCTATCGTCTTTCAAAATTTTCTCCTGCCTCATGATTTGCACTACGTCAACCACTTCTTCTTTAGTCATACCAAGTATATCTGCCAAATAATCCACCCTAGACTCAGCAGCCTCTGTATCCTCACGTGTGATATGTTTGCACGATATAAGTGATTTAATGACTCGTTTCGCCCTTGTTTTTGCTTCTATGCTTAGAAACAATTTTGACGCATCTATTTTCGTCGCTGCCTCTTCATAGTTTTTTGCCAAAATACTTGTAGCATAGACATGTGGAGAGTTCTTACCTCTTTGAATAAATCCAGCATTTTCTAAAGCTTGTAAAGCCGTTTTAACGCGAGTTTCAACATCGATTACCTCATAATTCCATCCAGCAGTTCTCGCTATTTCCAAGGCAGAAGAGCAAACTGACTTGCGATTCTTAGTCATGTTTTTTATCGCACGCCATATTTGATTAATCTCCGCACATGATATACGGGTTGAATTATTAAGAATAAAGTGTTTATCTAAATCATTATCAGAATATAACACATAACATTCCGCTTCTAGATTCGGATCACGACCCGCTCGTCCCGCCTCTTGTACGTAGTTCTCTAACGAGTCTGAAATATCATAATGAACCACCAACTTAACATTAGCTTTGTCCACTCCCATACCAAAAGCTGATGTAGCCACCATTACTTGTACTGTGTCATTGATAAAATCGTCTTGATGACTTTGCTTTGCTTTCGGATCCATTTTTCCATTAAATGGTAATGCTAATATACCATCATTCTTCAACTGATCCGACAACTTTACGGTTTGTTTCGTCCTTGAAACATAGACAATTGTCGGACAATCTTTCGTCTTAATTAATTCACGAAGTTCTAAATATTTTCTTGTTTCAGGTTCAACTAAACGTACTTGATAACGAAGGTTTGTGCGAGAAGCATTAGAAGCATACAACTCCAGTTCCACTCCCAAATTATCCTTGAAATAATCTTTTATATCAGAAATGACTTTCTGCTTAGCTGTTGCAGTAAAACATGAGACAGGTATGTTTTTTATACCTTTCTTCTCTGCCAATTCCCGGATGTACTTGCCTATGTATAAGTAATCAACCCTAAAATCTTGTCCCCATGCACTAAAACAATGTGCTTCGTCAATCACAAACCGAGCTATCTGACGAGATAATAAAAGCTTCTCTATTGTTTTACTTCTTAATGATTCAGGAGATATATAGAGAATGGAAGCCACACCAGAATCTACTTTTTCTATTGCATTCTGGCGTTCGAGAGGGCTTAATAGTCCATTGATTGTAACCGCATCTACAATCCCTTTTTTCTCTAAATTGTCCACCTGATCTTTCATAAGAGATTGTAAAGGTGATATAACAACAGTCAAGGCTCGTTCTGTAATCCCCGAAATTAGCGCAGGAAGTTGGAAAGTTAGACTTTTACCTCCACCTGTGGGGAATATGGCTAGCAATGATTTATTATTAACAGCTGCATTTACAGCATTTTCTTGCAAAGGTTCTCCATCATATCTTCTAAAACTCTCAAAACCAAAAATACGCTTAAGATAAATTTGAGGATTCAAAAACTCTTTGCAGTACAAACATCTATCACCACATGGCGTTCCTCGCAATCTTTTCAATACACGCTCTATCAATGGGAATTGTCGGTGGACCCAATGAGGAATAATAGAGGTTTTATCATTGGTTGAAATAATCGCAAGAGCGTAAGCTACCTCAATCGGAGCATATCCTACCATTTTTTCTAGTGGTGCATTACTACATATCTTCTTTTCAAAAAAAGTGGAAATAAGACGAACCGTATCCCCACAAGGTTTCAATTGTATATAATTGAAAAAACCATTGAATTCTGGTTTGTCATAAAGAAGATTAACTAATATCTGCAAGTATGTCTTATCTAGCTGTTGCAACGCATTTATTTCATCATAAAAGAGTTCCTTTGTTTTAATTGCATCATTAAGTGGATTAGACAAGTCATCTGATTGTATTTTATCATCTTTCAAAAGACTATGATAAGGTCTTTCTGGAAATAGCAACGGAGAAACATACAATGTATCAATGTAACGGACATTTGTCGATACATCAAAATAATTTGCATCGTGATGACAAATATTATGTCCACAAATATATTCGAATCCTTCAATAAATTTTTCAAATTCAGTCTTTTGAGATGTATGTAATTTAACACCATTGGATTTTATTGCACCAAAATCCAACACTTTTTTTTCTTGAGGATTTACCTCCAGATCTATAAAAACCAAGTCTGACATACTTTTCTTAACTAATCGACAAAAAGAAATATGTTCAATCTACACTATTCTGCTATTTTCTCTTTCTCGTTTCACAAAACTCATATTGCGAAACGTCCTAAGTCACAATCTGCGCATCAAAACACAAACAATAGCAAATGTAAGAAATATTCAGAAATCAGAAGGATAATATAATTATATTCCTCAAAATAACATTAAAAACACAGTCAACCCATACCTCCTCTAAAAATTTATCCCATGCGCAAGGTTGCTTAATAAAAAAAATATAATTTTGGAGCATTAACGTTGATTGAAAATTGACTTCAACGGAAAAATAACCAATTGTTATACAATAGGGAGTACTATACTTTTATTTCTCTTTTTAAATTAAAACACATGAAAAAACTTAATTTAGATTTCATAAAAAAAGCCGATTATATATTGGTTTTCTTATGTGCCGCCGTAGGTCTTCTTACCACTATAGCAACACAGACGTCAGCGACCTACCCAACCGTCTGAAGAAGGAAGGCATAGAGGTTAGAATAAGACATTATGAATAAACTAAATGCAAAGCATAACCCAACATTAAAAATATATACAACATGAAGAAGACAAATTTACTCTTATTATTAGCAATCGTATGCTACATTAGTGGTTTTGCCAATGACAGATACTATCTAATCAAAGATGGACGACTCCAAAATGGAGCCACAATCGAACCTTCTGAGATTTTCCAAGAATTTGCAGAAGGAGATGGTTACGCCACAGTCAAACACACAATCCTTTTTTCAACCGCAAAACTCACAGGTATGCAAGGACTGCATGTCGGCACTAAAAATCTAATTATAGAGTATGCTGTTGATCCTATAAATCTCTATGGAGAAGAAGAATCCGTTAACAGATTTGATCCAGCTATTATGATAAACTGTGTTTCAGACGAGAACTCTAAATTCAACTTAGACGCATATAAGATCATCAATCCTGATGATGCCTCCCAACCAACCACCGTCGAACCATACATGATAAGCATTAATTACATAGATGCCAAAGGAGAAGGGTGCGACAAAGAATGGAACAAATACGAGGGATTCACATACGCACGAAACAACGAAGAGGTGAAGGCTGTCTTTGTTTCTTACATGCACGAATACGAGCACTACCCAACAGATGGAGTCCTTAAAATAAAAAATCTGTACTTTGAAACCAATACAGAGGAACATCCTATTTATGGTTGTCAATTCGATTCTTATGACACATGGACCGAAAAAATGAGCATGAATAGTTATATTTCACGAGTACAAAGAAGAATAGATCCATCTGATTCAACTGGGAAAACTTACGTAAAAGATGAAAATGGGAAAATTATCTATGACACATTAGACATGAGAAAACAATATTTCCAGGATGGTCTTGCTCTCACTTGCGACAGCTGCCAAATATACTATGAAACATGTTACGTATATGATGAAAAAGTTCTGGAATATGAGAAAAAATATCCCGTGTCTGAATTACGTTCTTCTTTATCTGTAATGGAAGATTCTAAAACATTATATTTCAAGGATATACCATTGTCTGAAGATGTTATAAAGGCAGGTAAGATAAAAGTATCATGTATCGCAAAAATCAATCCTCGATTATTTAACGGTGAACCAGAAAAGGAGAAAGCTAACATCAAGCCAATACCCATCTATCTGAAGTTCGACAACTCGGAAGATGCCGTCGCAGCATTTATAGATACAGCTTTTCAATATGTCTGGTCAAAAACATCTGGAGAATTTGAAATTCCTGCAGGAGCAAAGAGCGTAACAGTCGAATTCAGATCAAGACCAAATCTCAACTACTTGGTTGACTATTTCTTGATCTCTTATAATGGTTCAGCAAACAATGCTCTTATGACCATCAACAGCGATGGAAAAACAATTTCCATCTACCCTAATCCAGTAGATAACGAGATACTTTTCAATAGCAATGAAAAAATTGAAAGCGTAGAAATCGTCTCTCTGAACGGCAAAGTTATGACGTGCAAAGCAGAGAACAACCGTGTGAACGTTTCTTCATTGGCTTCAGGTGAATATATCATCATCGTCAACAAAAACATCACCAGCAAATTTGTCAAAAAATAGTAGAGACGCACGGCCGTGCGTCTCCACATGGCCGTGCATTTCTATATATCCGTGCGTCTCCACAAAATGGAACCGAGCCAAATTCAAATATATTTTTTATTACCCCAATAAATAATTGATTATTCTACGATCGTAGCCACTAGTTTTCTTCGACCTCCATAATTACGAAACTCACACAAATAGATACCTTGCCACGTACCTAAATTCAGTCTGCCATTTGTAATCGGAATCGAAAGACTCACCCCCACCACCGTTGATTTAGCATGGGCAGGCATATCATCCAAACCTTCCAACGTATGGTCGTAATAGGTCTCCCCCTCTTTTATCATACGATCAAAGATTTTCGCCATATCCGACCGCACATCTGGGTCTGCATTCTCATTGATGGACAAACCACAACTGGTATGTTTCACAAACAAATGGAGCATTCCCACTTGTGGCAACGGACTAGGCAAATGCGAGAGGACCTCATTAGTGATCAAATGAAATCCTCTCGATTTTTCAGACAACGCAAATTCTACTTGTCTCATCTGTTCTGATTCTTTTATTCTACATCATTCAGTGCCTTGACCGATTCTGATTTTACCAACCAAGCAACGGCAAAAGCTGTCAGCATAATGAATTCACAGAACCATGTATATGGAAACCATGCAGGCACCCATGCAAAAATTGGCGTCTTATGCAAAGCCAAGCATACAGCAAAGACAAATATCACAATGCCACATACCTTATACACAATATTTCTTTGTCTTTTCTTCTCATTATTTACATTGCCAAGCGTAAACAAAAACAAAATATTTACAGCGAAAGCAAAGAACAAAACCGATGCTGCCACCATGTGAATCGTATGACTAACATTTATCGGCAAATCAAACATACCTACCGTCTCAGGAGCCCCTGGTACCCTACAAGGAAAGACAACCACCAACAAACAACACAACGACTGAATAATAGCCATCACCCGATCGCGCCAGTCATACCCTGTATAACACATAAAGAATACAGAAGCTGTAAACAGTAATCCAATCATCCATACTTTGGACGATGCATAATACGTGGCACTGACACTCATATACCATCCTTCCATATTATGTTCTGCACCGAACAATCCAAATAAAAGACAAGCAGGTGCCAATACTCCACAAAGTATTCCTAACATCTTACGTAGGAACAAATAATTTTTTACTTCTTCTTTCATTATCGTTACAATATATTGTATTATTGTTATTTGCCAATATAATCCATAATGGTGAGACTATAAATTCATTTCGATTCCCTTTTTTTGTAGAGACACAATGCTTTGCGTCTTTTTTACAGAAACAATGTACGTTAGTATCTTTTATAAAAACGATGTGCACATCGTCTCTACAGCCGGAAGCGATAATCACCTAATTTTAATTATTTATAGAGTCCCTTTAGTCGAAGGCAACTCATATTTATAGATGTCTCGTTTCACCGCCATTTTAATGGAACGGGCCAAAGCTTTAAAGATACCTTCAATCTTATGATGCTCATTTTCACCTTCAGCCTTAATATTCAGATTCATTTTAGCTGAATCGCTCAACGACTTAAAGAAATGCAAGAACATCTCCGTAGGCATATCACCCACATACTCACGCTTAAATTCAGCATTCCAAACCAACCATGGTCTGCCACCGAAATCCAATGCCACAGAGCATAAGCAATCATCCATTGGAAGGCAATAGCCATAGCGTTCAATACCTCTTTTATCACCCAATGCTTTTAACAAAGCTTCTCCCAATGCAATAGCCGTATCCTCAATGGTATGGTGTTCATCCACATTCAAATCACCCTTCACACGAACAGTCAAATCGCAACCAGAGTGTTTGCCAATCTGTTCCAACATGTGATCAAAGAAACCAAGTCCTGATGAGATCTCGCATTTGCCTGTTCCATCCAAATTCACTTGAACAAAGATATCTGTCTCCTTCGTCGTGCGTTGTACCGTTGCCACACGTTCTCCTGCAAATAAGAATTCAGCAATTTGATCCCAACAATCAACAACCTTTGCACAAGCGTCGGTCAATTGTTCATCTTCCACCATCTTCCGACCCTCTTCAATAGAAGGAGCTATCAAGATGGCCTTGCAACCAAGATTCTTTGCCAACATCACATCAGTCAGGCGATCACCAATCACAAAAGAGCGACTCATATCATACGAGCCATCCATATACTCAGTGAGCATAGCCGTACCTGGTTTACGCGTAGGCTGGTTATCCTCTAAGAATGTCTTATCAATAAATATCTTATCAAATTCGACTCCCTCCCCCTTTAGGGTTTCCAACAATTTTGATTGAACCGTATCGAAGTTAACCTGAGGATAAATCGGCGTACCCAATCCATCCTGATTCGACACCATCACCAATTCATGCGAAAGTTTCTGTCGAATAAAATACAAATTACGCATGACCCCCGGAAGGAATGTCATTTGATCCAAGCGGTCCACTTGAAAGGTAACAGGAGGTTCAACTATAAGAGTACCATCTCTATCAATAAAAAGAGCCGTTTTAATATTTTAAATCATTTTTTAAACATTATCATAAAAGGTCGGAGTTATAAATTCATAATTCTAAGAACTCACCAGAATTAAGGAATGCAAAAATAATAAAAAACAGCAAACCCAAAAGTTTAAATAAAAAAACGCAACAGATAATTTGAATAAAAATTCAGAACAAAAAGTCCCACAGGAAACACAAAAAAGTCCTAAAAACAAAGAGTATATCGAGGCAGAAGAGGTAAAAAAAAATTTTTTTCTAATATTTTGTGAATATTTTTTCCATTCGAAACAATTATTCTTCGCAAAAAAATACGTAAATTTGGAAAATTAATTTAACAAAAAACATAAGCTTAATAGAAAGTATGGAAAAACTTTTTGAATCGCTCCAACTAATGGTAATTGGATTAACGACCGTGTTCTCGGTGTTACTACTTGTAATTTATTTGGGAAAAGGGCTTATCGCTTTGGTGAACAAAATTGCACCTGAAGAAGAAAAGCCTAAAGCTGTAGCCAATAATGTTTCTGCGAGCAACGTGGTAGACCCGAACGTGGCACAAGCTATCAATATGGCTATCAGTCAGCTAACAGCTGGTAAATCCCAAGCGACAAAGATCGAAAGGATATAAGAAAATTTAGATATAACTTAAATCTCTTAAAAAAGAATAATTAATCGGGGAAGAGAGCGCCCCCACCATTAACAATTAATTATAAAATGGCTAAAGAAGTAAAATTTAGTCTCGTTTTCAGAGACATGTGGCAAGCAGCTGGCAAGTACGTACCGCGTGTTGACCAACTGGTGAAAGTAGCACCTGCCATCATTAAGATGGGATGCTTTGACAGAGTAGAAACAAACGGAGGTGGTTTTGAGCAAGTCAACCTTCTCTATGGAGAAAACCCCAACAAAGCAGTTCGTGAATGGACGAAACCATTCCATGATGCTGGCATTCAAACACACATGTTAGACCGTGCATTGAACGGACTTCGTATGAGCCCCGTTCCTGCAGACGTACGTAAACTATTCTATCAAGTAAAGAAAAAACAAGGAACTGATATCACTCGTACATTCTGTGGATTGAATGATACCCGTAACATCATTCCTTCTATTGGATACGCTCACGATGGTGGCATGATTTCTCAATGTTGTCTTTGCATCACTTACTCTCCTATTCACACTGTTGAATATTATACAAACATTGCAAAAGAGTTGATTGATGCTGGTTGTGATGAAATCTGCTTGAAAGATATGGCAGGAATCGGACGTCCTGCTTTCTTAGGAGAATTAACTAAAAACATCAAAGCAATCAAAGATATCACTATTCAATATCACAGTCACGCAGGACCTGGTTTTAACATGGCTTCTATTTTGGAAGTCTGCAAAGCTGGTTGCGACTACGTAGACGTTGGTATGGAACCTCTTTCATGGGGTACAGGACATGCAGATGTCATCGCCGTACAAGCCATGTTGAAAGATGCAGGTTTCAAAGTGAAAGAGATCAACATGAGCGCATACATGGAGGCTCGTTCACTCATCATCGAGATGATGGATGACTTCTTGGGATATTACATTCCACCTCGTAACCGTATGATGAACTCATTATTGATCGGTCCAGGTCTTCCTGGCGGTATGATGGGATCATTGATGACTGACTTGGAGACCAACCTCGAATCCATCAACAAATGGAAAGAGAAGAACGGCAAGCCTAAGATGAGTCAAGATGAATTGTTGATCAAACTATTCGATGAAGTTAAATATGTATGGCCTATGATGGGTTATCCTTGTTTGGTAACTCCATTCTCTCAATATGTGAAGAACATGGCATTGATGAACGTGATGCAAATGGAAAAAGGCAAAGAGCGTTGGACCATCATTGCAGACGAGATTTGGGATATGATGTTAGGAAAATCCGGAAAATTGCCTGGCCCATTGGCTCCTGAATTGGAAGCTATTGCTAAAGAGCAAGGAAGAGAATTCCATACAGAAGACCCTCAAAGCAACTTCCCTGATGCACTCGACACCTTCCGCGAGGAGATGAAGAAAGAGAATTGGGATTTGGGACAAGACAACGAGGAACTCTTCGAGTTGGCTATGCACCCACAACAATATCGTGCATACAAATCAGGCAAGGCAAAAAGAGACTTCTTGGCAGACCTCGAAGAGAGAAAAGCAAAGAGAGCTGCAGTAAAAGGTGGTGTAGAATTGCCTCAAACCATAGTTGTTGATGTAAACGGAGTGAAGTACAACGTAACAGTCGGAGCAAACAACGGAGAGAATGCCAGCGCACCTGCAGGTGGATCAGTAGCCATCACTGGTGAAGGAAACGATTTGTTGTCACCATTGGAAGGTAAAGCTTACTTAATAAAGAATGCAGGAGAGGTTCCTGTAAAAGTGGGCGACACCGTTAAGAAAGGCCAAGTTGTATGTTACGTGGAATCCATGAAAAACTTCAACGCTATTTCTGCTGAAGCTGATGGTGTCATCACTCAAATCTGCTTCACAAGCGGTGCTTCTGTAGCCGAGGATGATGTATTAATGAAAATCAAATAAAAGAAGTCATGGTAGAAATATTAGAAAAAATATATGGCATGACGGCGATTGGCAACTTCGTCGAGCAGCCTTTATATATCGTAATGATTCTTTTGGCCTTCGTCCTACTCTATTTGGGTATCAAGAAGGAGTTTGAGCCATTGCTTTTAGTACCTATTGCTTTTGGTGTATTGATTGCCAACTTCCCAGGTGGAGGTATGGGCGTATACGCTGCCTTAGATACAACTTACAATGGTGTTCTCTACCATAATGCTGTGACATTTCCTGATGGCTCTTTATGGTGTGATGCAAATGGCATTCCTTACAACATCTATGAAGTGGGATTACCTCTAATCGCACATGACTTAGGTATCATGAACTATCTTTATTACGCATTGATTAAGTCGGGTTTGTTGCCACCAATCATCTTCATGGGTGTAGGTGCGTTGACAGATTTCGGACCAATGTTGCGTAACTTGAAGTTGGCTATCTTTGGTGCAGGTGCTCAATTTGGTATCTTCGCTGTACTGATAGTTGCAAGTCAATTCTTCACAATGCAAGAGGCTGGTTCCTTGGCTATCATCGGTGGTGCTGACGGACCTACCGCCATCTTCACCACATTGAAGTTGGCTCCTCACATGTTGGGTCCTATCGCCATTGCCGCTTATTCATACATGGCATTGGTACCTGTGATTATTCCATTGGTAGTAAAATTAACATGTAGAGAAAGCGAGTTAAAGATCAACATGAGAGAACAAGACAAACTATTCCCTAACAAGCAAGAGTTTAAGAACTTGAGAGTGTTGAAGATCCTCTTCCCTATTGCAGTAACAGCAATTGTGGCTATCATCGTTCCTGATGCTGTTGCATTGGTAGGTATGTTGATGTTCGGTAACTTGATCAAGGAGATTGGAAACAACACCTCTCGTTTGTTCAATGCAGCATCTAATGGTATCATGAATGCAGCAACCATCTTCTTAGGACTTTGCGTTGGTGCTACAATGACAGTAGACGCATTCTTGAATTGGCAGACAATCATGATCGTTGCTGGTGGTTTCTGTGCGTTTGGTTTCTCTATCTTCGGAGGTATCATGTTAGTAAAGATCATGAATTTCTTCTCAAAGAAGAAGATCAATCCATTGATTGGTGCAACTGGTTTGAGTGCCGTTCCTATGGCTTCTCGTGTTGCTAATGAGATCGCTTTGAAGTATGATCCACGCAACCACGTGCTCAACTATTGTATGTCATCCAACGTGGCTGGTGTCATCGGTTCTGCGGTTGCTGCCGGTATCTTGATTAAATTCTTAGGATAAAAACAATGACATTCATAAGGGAACTGCTCTCTGGGTAGTTCCCTTTTTTATTTTAACAGACATTTTTCGGCGATTTATAAAATTCTCTTTCTCAGGGATCCTCAATAAAAATACTTCGTATGACTCCCAAATACTCAAATGAAAAATATTGGTTTGACTTTGCCTCTCAAAACATCGGGCAACCCATCGACATCTTTTATGTCTACCCGACCATCAACTCCGAGCCTTTGAGTAACCGTGGCAGTGTGCCCTCCTACACCGACATCAAAAGAGCTGAAGTACGTAACGCCGCACGCAAAAATCAAGCCTATATTAAATCTGTCTATGCTGACGGAGATTTCAACTTTTATGCACCCTACTACCGTCAGATGACCACCAAAGTTTTTGAAATGAGTCACACCGAGAGAAACGAACGTGCCAAACTATCCGTGTCGGATGTCAGACGCGCTTTTCAATATTATATGCGAGAATTCAACAACGGACGTCCCTATATTTTATTAAGTCACAGTCAGGGTTCTCAAATGCTTTTGGAACTACTAAAGCATGGCATGACAGACAAGCAGTTCAGTCAAATGATTGCCGCCTATCTGATAGGCTTTGAAATCACTGAAAAAGATTTACAGAAATTCCCCAAAAGAATAATACCTGCCCAAGGAGAGTTGGACAAAGGTGTTGTGATTTCCTTTAATTCTGCCACCTCCGTTCAGGCTAAATCTCCCCTACTTGCCAACACAGTCGTCTGCATCAATCCCCTCAATTGGAAAACAGACGAAACATTAGCACCTGCCTCCATGCACAAAGGAATTATTCGATACGATAAAAAAGCACAAGGATACAAGACCACACCTGAATTCACAAGTGTGCAAATACAAGACCACCTTCTTGTCTGCAAAGAAGTCGACCCATCCATCTGTTACAACGATAAAATCAAAGCACCGTTTCCATTGGGCAATTTGCATTTCGCCGACACATGGTTGTATGCCGCTAATTTAAAAGAAAACATGAGGAAAAGAAGTGGGTTATTATGATTTTAAAGTCTTGTAATTAAAATGAAAATCATTCATAGAATTGTGTTTAGACCAGACAAGACTCAAAGAAGAGTTTTGCAAGAGATTGGTATTCCTGTACCGCCAAACGAAGACCTTCCTGTTTTCGAATTTGATGAGGAACACGAAAAACTAATCAGTTTAAAACCTTATATAGACAAATGGCAATTGGTTGATAACGTCAGGACAGAGTTTACAAAAAAAGAATTAGACGCTGCATCTTTTTTGAGATGGTTTCCTCTATGGATGAACGGTTATCCAATGCCCGATGATGATTTTGGCTATATTGGTACTACATTCCAAAAACAAGGATATTGTGAAGTGTGTGGAAGCGGGTTGGTTCAGCAATCTTCGTTTAGGTTGAGGAAAGCGCCCAACTGGGGTTCTAAAAAAATTTTTGGTCTCAATTGGGTTTATGACGAAGTTTTCGTTCGAAAAGATGTATATGAGACCGTTTTTAAGAAATATGGGATAGAATCAATGCCTGTATTGCTTTACAAAAAAGATGTTATTATTGAAGATACAGTACAATTAATTATACCAACAACAGATGCATATTCAAACTTAGAAGAACAGCCTTATGAAATCTGTAAAACATGTGGGATGAAGCGATATAATCCCAAAACAAAAGGTTTTTTCCCCTCTTTTAAAGATTCTGTAACTGGGTTGCACTTATTCAAAGGCCGAGAATGGTTCGGAAGTGGAGCTATGTCATATAAGCAAATCTTTGTCTCACAAGAATTGCGACAGGAAATGATTAAATATCAAATAAAATCAGATTTCGACCCTGTCAATCAGTAAAATATAAGAAGCTCATGCGCAACCTCATCAAGGAGAAGCGCAAGAAGATTGTCGAGATTAAATGAACAATGCCGAGAAAGTGTCTGACTAAATCAATACCAAAGTCCCCAAATATTCTTTCAAAAAAAAGCATTTATATCAAAATAAATTCGTATCTTTGTAACGTCTATCGCATATCGCTTTTTAAAATTCACAGCACTAAATTTAAGTGATTTTTTCGATACGGCAAAAATACTGTTCAACACATTGTTGTTCAAGTTTTTACAAGGCGAGTTCCATAAATTCGCTGTTTTGTTATTTATTGGCAAAAAAGGGAAAAGTAAGTTGTGTTATTCGAGGGATAATATTTGAATAAGCTTAACGAATCCAAAAAACATCTTGTATCATCACAATGCAGAGAAACAAATATGTTGATGTGTTGTGGTTAGACACAAGATAGCGTGTATGTGAGTGACGTGTTAGTAAAATGAGATTTTATGTTTATGTGGCAATTACAGTAAAAAAGTATGCACAATAGAGGAAGAAATTTTTGGCATTTGATGGCCATTATTACAATGATTTTTTGGGGCACGAGTTTTGTATCAACAAAAATCCTGCTCGATTATGGTTTTTCATCCATATTCATTTTCGTCGTACGGTTTATATTCACCTATTTTTTATTGTTGGTGTTATCGCACGACATGATGTTCTCACAAAACAAGAAAGACGAATTCCAATTGTTTTTAGGCGGACTGATGGGTGGCACGCTCTATTTCTGGTTAGAAAATACTGCACTCTCCCACTCTCCTTCTTCAAACGTTTCTCTTCTTGTGTGCACGAGTCCGCTGATCATCTTAATCATTGTCAGTCTGATTTTTAAGAAAGAGACATTGAAGAAAAGACAGGTGGCTGGTTCATTGCTCACCTTTCTCGGAATGGTCCTTGTGGTATTAAATGGACATTTTTGTCTGAAATTATCACCCAAAGGAGATTTATTAGCATTAGGCGCAGCACTAGTATGGGTTGTCTACTCCATCAGTGTGAAGAGATTGCATAAAAAATATTCCACTCTTTTCATCACAAGAAAAGTCTTTTTCTATAGTTGTCTAACAGCAATACCCTTGCTTCCATTAGACAACGCCATCATTCCATGGGAAAATTTCTTAATACCCACCGTGATTATAAATTTCCTATTACTGGCAATTTTTTCCTCTCTATTTGGGTATCTGGTCTGGAACCTTGTACAGAGAGAACTAGGTGCCGTGTTGGCCTCCAACTACATCTATTCGATGCCGTTGATCACAATCATCACAGCAGTAATCGTATTAGACGAGCAAGTGACATGGGTAGCACTTTTCGGTGCATTCGCCATTGTGACCGGAATGGTATTAGCAGAATATAACGGGAAGAAGAAGCCCGTATCAGAAAAGGCGTGAGGATCTCCATAAAAATCAAACACACCCACCATTTTTGTTTTTTTAGAAATAATTTTGTTTTTTTTAGGTTTATACACAATAATTACATAGATTTGCTATGGTATTAAGAACATGTTTGGGCATAGCAACAAGTAATTTGTGTTAATGATTGGGTGATATGATTTTATGGTGAATATTCACAAACGGGTAGGTAAATCAGCAGATAGGCAAATGCACTTTTGTTCTTGGCATCTAATGAAATTTAATTGGATATAGATAATATATAATTTGTCATTATGAAGAAAATTTCAGCAAAAACAAGATCTCTTATAAGTAAGGGGATTACCTCATTGTTATCAGCAATGGGATTTGTCACGTTGCACGCAGAAGAAAACAAGATTGATCCAGTCGAGCCTTATGATCGTGACACAATTAAAGAATTCAACTACGAAGACCAAACTGTGTTATTGTATGGCTGTCCATACGCCCACTACAAATTCACAGGACATGTTATTGACAAGGAGGGAAATCCACTAAGCAATGTGGAAATTCTATTTGAAGAGTGTGATAGAGATGGTGTTATAGCAAGCGTAAAAGACACATCAGACGAGAACGGAGAATTTAAAGTGGAATACTCATATGCTCCTTGGTGCGATATAAAGATATCAGCAAAGAACGATTTCTCTGCTGCTTATGATTCTATTTCAAAAGAAGACATTGAAAAAGAAACTGCGACTACACGACAAGGATGGTATTATGGCTTATACAGCAAAGATTTAACCATCATCCTAAATGACAAGGGAGAATTAGGCAAAATCATATTCAACAGCACAGCAAACATCGATGATCCGAATGCAGAAAAAGTCCTATTGTTCTCAAACCCAGTAGAAAATTATTTGTGGTTTAACATAGACGGCGCAGAAGATGCCAATGTTGCTATTTATAATTTCGCCGGAGAGAAAGTGATGAACGCCATCATTTCAAACGGAAGCAACCTTTACGTAGGTGATCTTAAGCGTGGAAATTACATATTGACTGTCATTTCCAACGACAAAAAATATGTTGCTAAATTCATAAAAAAATAAAATTAGCACACATCTTAACACAAAGGGTGTATCAAAATATGGATTTTGGTACACCCTTTCAAATCTATAAACGAAAACCCATGGAGAATCCAAAAAAAATCCCATTAAAAAAGAGACTTGCATTTAAATTATTCGATATATATCGTCACAACGTAACCAAAGAGCACAAGCTAAATTATCTTTTCTGGGAATGCACATTACGCTGTTCGTTAAACTGCCTACATTGTGGCAGTGATTGTCGTCAATCTTCAGATGTCAACGACATGCCTGTCGAGGACTTCATCAAAGCCATCAAGCAAATCATGCCCATTGTCGACCCCCATCATACCATCATCGTAATCACTGGTGGAGAGGCTCTGGTCCGAAAAGATTTGGAAGAAGCCGGACGTGAATTGTATAATCTGGGGTTTCCTTGGGGAATTGTCACCAATGGTTATTTAATGACCCCAGAAAGGATGAATTCCCTACTTCAAGCAGGAATGCGTGCTTGCACGGTAAGTCTTGACGGACTGCGCGATTCGCACAACTGGTTGCGACAAAACGAACTATCTTTCGACCGCGCCATCAATGCCATCAAAATGCTACCAAAAACAGATCTTGAATATGATGTCATGACCTGTGTTAATAATCGCAACTTCGACGAACTACCGCAAATCAAACAGATGCTAATCGATTATGGCATAAAGAACTGGAGAATAGCAACCATTTTCCCTGTTGGAAGAGCTACAAAGAATCCTGAATTACAATTACCTGACGATAAATTCAAAGCAGTGTTCGACTTCATCGAAGAGACAAGAAAAGAGGGCAAAATAAGGACAAACTATGGATGCGAAGGCTTCCTAGGGGATTATGAGAGTCGCGTCAGAGACAACTTCTTCTTCTGTCGTGCTGGCATCAATGTGGGCTCCATCCTCGTAGATGGAAGTATCTCTGCTTGTCCCGATTTAAGAGACCGTTTTATCCAAGGAAACATATACAAAGACAACATCGCCGACGTGTGGGAAAACAGATATCAAATCATGCGCGATCGCTCATGGACCAAAACAGGCATCTGCAAGGATTGTGAATTCTTCAGTCACTGTGAAGGAAATGGTCTGCATCTACGAAACGCAGAGACCAACGAAGTGGCATTCTGTCATTTGAAAAGAATGACAGGAGGAAAAATAATGTAATATGTCACAAATATTCTTTATTTTTGTTTCACAAACAAAAATGCAACTTTGAATATGAGAAACTTCATCAGCAAAATATTACTGACCCTAATAGGCATTTTAGGATGTTCTTATTCATCCTACGCATGCCACAAAGAGAAAAAAGACACAACTTGCACGCAAAGTCAAGCAAGAGAGAAAATCAACAAGAACGAAAAAATTAATTGTTTGTATGGCGTTCCAAGTTCTGAATTTAAGTCTGTCGAATCGAAGCAAGACAAAACGGACACCAACAACAAGAAAAAAGATAATTCTGAATCGAAAAAGAAAAGCGAGAATTCAAAGTGATAAACGCAGCATAGAAAGAGATGGAAAATCCGAAGAAGATATCTTTGAGAAACAAGATCGCACTGAAGTTATTCGATGCATATCGTCATAATGCAGCAAAGGAGCACAAGCTAACCTACCTTTTCTGGGAATGCACACTACGTTGCACATTAAATTGTTTACACTGTGGCAGTGATTGTCGACAAATATCTTCGGTGAAAGATATGCCCATAGATGATTTCATCAACGCAGTCAAACAAATCATCCCTATCGTAGACCCTCACAAGACAATGATTGTGTTTACGGGAGGAGAAGCACTTGTGCGCAAAGACATTGAACAAGCGGGCATACAACTCTACCATCTTGGATTCCCTTGGGGTATCGTCAGCAATGGATATCTTCTCACCAAGGAGCGTCTCACATCACTACTCAACGCAGGTATGCGAGCTTGCACTATTAGTCTCGACGGACTAAAAGAATCGCACAACTGGCTCCGACAGAACGAACAATCGTTCGACCGAGCATTGAATGCCATCAAGATGTTGCCAACCACAGACTTACGGCACGATGTGGTGACTTGCGTAAACAACAGAAACTTCGACGAGTTACCACAAATCAAGCAACTGCTCATCGATTGTGGAATAAAAGAATGGAGAATCTTTACCATCTTCCCAGTAGGAAGAGCCGCCAACAACCCCGATTTACAACTATCAGACGAGAGATTCAAAGCTGTTTTCGACTTCATTGTGGAGACTAGAAAAGAAGGCAAAATAGACCTTAGTTATGGTTGCGAAGGATTCTTGGGTGGATATGAAGGTCTTGTCCGAGATCATTTCTTCTTCTGTCGCGCAGGCATCAATGTTGGCTCCATTTTAGTGGATGGCAGCATATCAGCATGTCCCGACTTGCGAAATCGTTTCATACAAGGAAATATCTACAAAGACAATTTTGCGGATGTATGGCAAAACAGATATCAAATCATGCGAGACCGGTCGTGGACCAAGACAGGCATTTGCAAAGATTGTGAATTCTACAAACATTGCGATGGGAATGGATTGCACTTACGAAATGAAGAAACCAACGAATTGGCATTCTGTCATTTACATAGAATCGTTGGTGGATCTAAATAAACAGAAGGGTGCAGAGACCATCTGTCGGTCACGTCACAACAAGCACGACGCGCCGCAACCCCACCGTAGAGACGTGGCGCGCCGCGTCTCTATTGTATGTAAAATGTATGTAAAAAGACGTGGCAAGCCACGTTCCTACCGTTTATAGAATATTTATTTATGGCTATCTGTGTCGCAACAAGTACTATCAGCGTCAGACCCACCATGATGAGGAGTAACATTTCTTTCTTCCCATTCTACATCCTCGTCACCTCCATATTCACACCTGCAAGAAGAGCAAGTGATGCCTAACAATCCCAACAAACTCAACAAAAGACTTATTTTTAACTGCACTATCTTCTTCATAATGGAAATAAAAATTTAAAAATTCAAATTTATTACAATCAAATACGCGACAAAGATAAATGAAAAAAGTTTAGTTTGTTAGCAATAAAAAAGTTATTTTTGCATATAGCAAACTAATATACAGAATATGAAGAAAAAAATAATACCATTTGTGCTCGCCTCAATGAGCATTTCAACATATGCTTACGACTATTCATCGTATTCAGCGGGCTATAGTAATTCAGATTATCGTGAAGCCATTAACATGGGCTTGAAATTTTTTGGTGGACAGCGTTGTGGAGACAGTCACAACTGGATGCTGGTCAACAACTCAGAGCTTCAAAAGAATAATGAAGTATCTTGTCACACCCAAGATGGCAAAGGTTCTGTCAATGGTGGCGGCAATGGCAACTACGATTTAACTGGAGGATGGCATGACTGTGGAGACCACATTAAAGTGGGTACGACAATGGGTTATGCCGCAGTATCTCTGCTTATAGCATACGATGTGTGGCCAGAAGCTTTTCAAGACAATTATGACGAGGCTTACGGAGAGCCCAACCAAATTCCCGATGTGTTGGATGAAGTGAAATATGCAACCGACTATTTCATAAAATGCTTTCCAAACGACAATACGTTTGTCTATTATGTAGGTTTTGAGGGCGATCACAATGTATGGAAGACGTCTGCCAGACAATCGAAGGATAAAGTAGAAAATGGTGGTGACCCACGTCCCGTATGGACAGCGAGCGACAAAGGAGGTCCGCAAGCAGCCAACTATGCATCCGCATTGGCATTGATGTCACTAAATTATCCAGACCAGTCATACAAAGAGTTGTGCAAGACATACGCCATCAAAGCATATAATTTTGCAAAGAAAAACAAGTCTGCACATGCAAGCATTCCTATCTTTTATTCCAATCCTAATCAAGAATGGACAGATGAGCTTGCTCTTGCTGCCATTTTACTTTACAGACTGACGGGAGAAGAGCAGTATAAGAAAGACGCTTTAAGCTACTTAAGTGGAACGTGGGAATCCAATTCTCCTTTAGCATGGGATACAGTGACCGACTTTGCATACTACTATATCGTAAAGGACGATCCAACAGCTAACAATGGACAAGGAGGAACATATCTAAGTTTCCTAGAAAAAAATGTCTATAAACTGCACATACAAGACCCACAAGAGCCAAGAAGCGACAAATCCTCTTGCACCAGCAACGGATTCCCATATTACAAAAGCAACTGGGGTACCAACAAGCTAGCACTTGGTGGTGCTGTCGCTGCAGCTTTATATGCAAAACTTGCAGAAGATGGTGTTATCACAACAACAAAAGACATCAAAAAGGCGAAAAATTTCACCCTCAGAATCATTGATTACGTATTAGGTAAAAATGAATTCAACCACACCTTCTTACATGGATTTAAGGGTGATATGACCCACAAAATACACCACCGTAATGCCATGGGAAGAAATGACAATCCGCCAACCGACGAAAAGAACAAAGCAGAGTTCATGTTTGCCAGTGGCGGTCTGATTGGAGGACCTTCCTCCTATGGTCAATTTGGCAACGTTGTCGAAGGAGGTTCTAGTTATACGGAAACGGAAGGTGGATGTGACTACAATGCACCATTTGTGGCTGCTATGGCCAGTTTGGTAGCAGAAAAAGATCCTGTAGAATTCGTGGATGCACCAACCACGCTATCCGACCACTCATACATGGTCTATCCTACCCTATTCGACGACTATTTCATCATTGACATGATAGAACATGCCTATGAAAAGGAGGTGATTGCACAAATCTATACAATCGACGGACAACTGATTGACGCATACGATTTGAAGGATAAAATGTCAACCATCATTCGCACAAGCAACTACGCTGCAGGCTTCTACATTGTAAAGATAACAGCCGATGGAAAGTCAGTTTCGTATAAGTTGGTTAAAAAATAGGCAAAACATTATAAGAATATGAAAATAAAGATATTCATTATTGTGATTCTACTTCTCCTTATCGGAGGAGGTATCTTCTTCGGAATACGTTACTATTATGTATTTGGCGAAGGAGTGAAAAGTGGAGAATTAAATTATGTTGTAAAAAAAGGGTATGTATTCAAAACATACGAAGGAAAAATGATTCAGAGTGGATTCAAGAGTTCCCCAAAAGCTGGTGCTATTCAATCCAACGAGTTCATATTCTCCATTGAAGACAAAGAAACGGCAGAAAAACTAATGACAATGGGAGGAAGACAAATCGATGTTCACTACAAAGAGTATTTTCATTCCCTTCCATGGAGAGGCAATAGCGAATTTGTCGTAGATAGTTTCGTCATTAAAGTTGAAAACATATCATTAGACAAAATCAAGTTAGACCTTGTCATCGGCGACAAAGAGAGACTCGCCGCCTCTGTTTATCCAGAAGATGCATCCAATCAAACAATAAATTGGACATCCTCCAACGACAATATCGTTTCAGTCACATCCGATGGAAGCATCGTGGCAAAAGCAGACGGCAAAGCCACTATCTATGCATCTGTCGAAAATAAAACAGTTAGCTGCGAAGTGTTTGTAAGCGACAAAAAGAAGGAAACAGAATCCCTCGATTGGCATCCACGATCAAGAAGCAATGAACCTCAAGAATATTACGAAGAATATTAAACCATTTATCCGTAAAAAAGAGTTCTTGTTTTTTTCTGATTTTTTTGCTATATTCGTAGCAAATTTATAAAGGTGAGTTCTATAAATTCACCCTGAAATAAAAAAAGTATGAATTGTGGGTCATAAACTTTTCTTTATAGGCCCCACCTAAAACTCATATATTTTGAACACGAAAGAAATAACATCCGAGATTCGCAAACGTCTGCAGATAGACGCAGAAACTGCAGATGCTTTGTTTGCTTCATTTACCAACTGTCTAAAAGAGGAAATGTTGAATGGCAATTCGTTGTCCATACCGGGTTTTGGCATTTTTGAGGCTAGAAGAAAGAAAGAGAGAATATCCATCAATCCTACAACAAAACAAAGGCTACTCTCTCCGCCTAAACAATCATTAGCTTTTAAGGTAAGTGCGATCCTCAAAGACAAATTTAACAATTAGAAGTTATGAACGAGAAAAAAAGTTTACAGGACATTTTAGGAAATATCGCAGAAGATGCCGGAGTAACGAAAAAACTCTCCGAAAATTTTTTGCGTACCCTTTTTGAGATAGTAGAAGAAGCCCTCAACAAAGATGGAATTGCAAAAATACCTAACATTGGCACTTTCAAAATCATCGCCATTGAAGAACGTAAAAGTGTAAACGTTCAGGATGGAAGTGAAATGATTATTCCTGCACACAAAAAAGTCTCGTTCGTTCCTGAAAAAAATTTGAAAGAAGAAATCAACAAACCTTACGCTCATTTGGAAACCTACGTTTTGAAAGATGACGGACCTGTAGATACAGACACAGATGACGATTACGAAGATGAAGTTGAAGATGAAACGCCTAACAGCTATTCCTCTTCACCTATTTCCGTCAACAACACTTCTACAGAGATCCCTTCTCAAAATGTAATCAATACTCCTGTTCAAGAGTCTGTCGTCGCTCCTGTTCCAGAGCCAATTAGTACTCCTACACAAGAGTCTGTCTACACCTCCACACAAGAGCCAATCAATACTCCTGTACATGAAAAGGCAGAACTCAAAGTAGAAGAGCACATAAACACACCATTTCAAGAAAACACCAATTCTTCTGCAACGAATGATAAATATGTATCATACATTCAGGAGATACCACTGAATACCAACAATTCTAACCTCTCTTCTAATATGGCTGACGAAAACACACTACAAAACAACATTGAATCGAATACGAATCCAACCAACGAGTTGGAAAGTAACGAAACAAAATCCGACATCGTGGAAAATCCAATTCCACAAAGTGACCCAATTGTTTCAAATCAACCTGAAGTTCCTTCAAACGAACCAGTTGAAACAATTAACAACAGTTCATCTGTCGAACCAGTAGTGAATAATCCTATTGTTGAGCCAACAACAGATGCTCAAACAAATAGCAATAGCCAAACGATTGGTGGAGAATCATCCAACAACATTCAAGAAGAGATTCCAAGTGCAAGCCAGACAAACATCTCAAACACCACAGAAGTACAAGAGCAAAATGTGGTAGAGACAACTCCAGAGGCACCTGCACAACAGCCAACAAGCGAAGAGCCACAAGCTCAAAATGTTGCAAACACACAAGAGTCAAAAGAGCAACCTGCAGAAACAAAAGCTGAAAATGCTGATTCTCAAGCAAAAGAGAATCAGGAAGCTGCTGCTCCTGCACCGAAAACAAAAGCGGAGAGACTCAAAGAAGAGAAGAGACTGAAAAAGCTGAAGAGACAGAAAGAGAGAGAAGAAATGAACGCTAAGAGTCGCAAATGGATTAAATGGATGTTCATTGGATTAGCCATTGTTTTAGCTCTACTATTCGGAATAAAATATGCAATGGATCATAACATATTAGACAATTCCGCTAAAGAGCAAAACACTGAAGCTCCGGTTGAAAACACGCCAACCACAAATGAAGGAGAAAAGGCAATTGCACCAACTAGCGAAAACAATAGCAGTGTTGATCAAAGCGGTTCTGTTGCAACCACAGAAAATGAGGATAACACCACCTCACAAGAGGAGAATCAAGAGAGTGCAACCGAAGACAATTCTCTATTCTCTTCAGATGCAGAGACACATACATTCGATCAAAGACTGATTGATTACATGAAGAAACAACATCCAGAGATCAAATTCCCTTCTAAGATGAAGATACGAGAGGAATATGTTGTAAAAGAAGGAAGTCGATTAGCACAGATATCAAGAAACAATTTTGACAACGTGATGAACTTCTGGGGATACATCTATTTCTTCAATACGGATGTATTGTCAAGTCCAAGTGAGGTGAGATCAGGTATGACATTAAAGATTCCTGATTTAGGAAATGAATTTGGAAATACAAAATCATCCAAGTGTAAAGCATTGGCTGACGAAATCAATGACTTGGCACTAAAATTCAAATAAAGGTTAAAAAGGTCACAAACCCATTAATTATTGTTAACATGGGATTTATGGTAGCAATATATGTTGTAGATTTGGGTTTTGAAGTTAGAAACAAATAAAACAATAAAAATATATTTTGTAAAATGGACCAGATTGATATTAGAACATTGAACGAGAAGATTGAAAAACAAAGTTCTTTCGTGGATATGCTTATGATGGGAATGGATAAAACCATTGTCGGTCAAAAGCATTTGGTTGAGTCATTGTTAATTGGACTATTGGCTGACGGTCACGTTTTATTGGAAGGTGTACCAGGACTAGCCAAGACATTAGCAATTAAAACTTTGGGTGAATTGATTGATGCTAAATACAGTCGTATTCAGTTTACTCCAGACTTGTTGCCTGCCGACGTTGTAGGAACAATGATCTACAGTCAGAAGTCAGAGGAGTTTAACATCAAAAAGGGTCCTATATTTGCAAATCTAGTACTTGCAGATGAGATTAACCGTGCACCAGCAAAGGTACAGAGTGCGTTACTTGAGGCAATGCAAGAGCGTCAGGTAACCATTGGTGAGGAGACATTCCAATTGCCAAAACCATTCTTAGTATTGGCTACACAAAACCCTATTGAGCAAGAAGGTACATATCCATTGCCTGAGGCTCAAGTAGACCGTTTCATGTTGAAAGTGCACATCACCTACCCTAAACCAGAGGAGGAGAAGTTGATTATCCGCCAAAACATCAAAAAGGAGAAGACAGAAATCAAACCTATTCTCAAGCCAGAAGATATCATAGCTGCCAGAAAAGTGGTTCAAGAAGTCTATTTGGATGAGAAAATTGAAAAATACATTGTTGACATTGTCAATGCAACACGTTATCCAGAAGCATATAATCTAAAGGATTTGAAGGAGATGATCTCCTTCGGTGGTTCTCCTCGTGCATCCATCAACTTAGCGTTAGCTGCACGTGCGTATGCATTTATCAGACGTAGAGGATACGTTATTCCTGAAGATGTACGTGCTATTGCCATGGATGTTCTTCGTCATCGTATCGGACTTAGCTACGAGGCTGAGGCCAACAACATGACTTCTGAAGATGTTGTCAACGAAATACTGAACGCTGTCGAGGTGCCTTAATCGTTTTTTCTTTCAGGACTGATTCCTTTAAATTTTATAAGCGATGAAAGATACAAACGAAATATTAAAGAAAGTACGGAAAATAGAGATTAAGACGAAGGGACTCTCCAAAAACATCTTTGCGGGAGAGTATCATACTGCCTTCAAGGGACGTGGTATGACCTTCTCTGAAGTCCGCGAATACCAATATGGAGACGATGTGAGAAACATCGACTGGAACGTTACCGCTCGTTTCAACAGACCTTACATAAAGGTTTTTGAAGAAGAGCGTGAAATGACTATGATGTTATTGGTAGACGTTTCTGGAAGTGGTGAGTTTGGTACAATCAATCAAATCAAAAGAGACATGATGACTGAATTAGCTGCAACAATAGCTTTTTCTGCCATTCAAAACAATGATAAAATTGGCGTCATCTTATTCACCGACCAAATCGAAAAATTCATACCTCCTCAAAAAGGTAAGAAACACGTACTTTACATCATCCGCGAACTGCTTGGCTTTGAGCCTCAAAGTAAGAAAACGGACATTCAAGGTGCTCTACAATACCTAACCAATGCTATCAAGAAAAGATGTACGGCATTTGTTATTTCCGACTTTATCAATAGCAACTTTTCTATTTCAGCTAAGAAGAGTTTCTTTTCAAAGAAATTGTACTACCACAATTATGACTTCTCTCAGTCACTTACAATTGCCAACAGGAAACATGATGTAGTGGCTTTGCGAGTTTATGACCGAAGAGAAATGGAACTTCCTTCTGTAGGTCTATTGAAAGTGAAAGATGCAGAGTCGGGAGAGGATATATGGATTGATACATCTGATAAGAAATTACGCAATAGCTATCGTCAGTATTGGGATAACAAAGAAATTCAATTGAAACAATACTTCAATCAAAGTGGTATTGATTTCACTTCCATTGCAACGGACGAAGATTATGTAAAGGCACTTATGAAGTTGTTCAAACAGAGAGTTTGAAATAAAATGAAATTATTATGAATTCAATTAAACGATCCATATTTCTTTTCATTGGTATCCTTATGGGGTGTTCTGCAATGGGTGACGCCATAGAAGTTGCAGCTACACTCACCCCTTCTGAAATGAAAATTGGAGAACATAGTAAAATACAACTTGAACTAACACAACCTCAAAGTGCAAGTGTACTTTTCCCTATTTTTTCCAGTGATACACTCATTCCAGGAATTGAAATTCTGAACATTTCAAAATTGGATACAACAAAAGAGGGTGGAAATATAAAAGTTTCACAAGAAATCATTATAACATCCTTTGATTCTGGAAGTTATACGATTCCTGCGTTTGTTTTTGAGAGTAAAGTAAAGAAATATGAGACAGAAAAGCTTTTCTTGGACGTTAAGACCATCGAAGAAGACTTTGCTCATGCTCAAATCAAAGATATAGAAGGCAATTACGAGCCTGGAATCAATTGGAAGCGCATCATCTTATACCTATCCATTCTTGCCATATTAGGTGGATTAGGGTTTATTGGTTACATTGTATATCAATATTACCGACGCATGAAAGAAGCTGAGGCTGAAGAAGAAGTGATAATTGACACCCGCTTACCACACGAAATCGCCCTTGAAGAATTAGACGTGATCAAGGAAGAGAAAGTCTGGAAGCAAGGTCATACCAAGCAGTATTATACAAGTATCACAGACACATTGCGTGAGTATTTTGTTAATAGATTCAAGATTCCTGCCATGGAGATGACATCCTCAGAGATCATAGAATCTTTGCAACGCAACAACGATGCCGCTACAGTCATCGACAACATGAAACAAATATTCTCAACCTCCGACATGGTTAAGTTTGCTAAGCAAGAACCAACACTCGAGGAGAATGAATTATCTATTTTAAATGCATATCGAATCATCAATGAAACCATCTATATTCCGCCAAAAGAAGAAATAGATGACATTGAGGGAACACCTAATAATGCAGGAAAGAAGGTAAAAGCAAGCTCTCCTATAAATAATATAAAGAGGAATATAAAAGGAATAGAAGAAGGGTTGACTGACGAGGAGATTAACAAAGAACTTGAACTAGGTGGTAAGTTTATACACTTCCAATATACAATATCCATTGTGGCAATGACATTTAAGCTCAATAGTAAATTATACTTTTTGAAAACAAATGAATCTGCAATCAAATATGGATACAAGTATCTGTTGATTAGTCTAATCTTAGGATGGTGGGGAATTCCATGGGGACCACTCTATACCATCCAATCCATAAAAATAGCGTTTACAGGTAAAGATGTAACTAATGATTTGTTGAAAAAGATGGAAGAATCATCTTATGCGACAAAGAAAACCAAATGATGAAGTAAAGGAGGTTGAACATGAAACTGAATAAACTATTCAATGGAATATCCTTTTGGATTGGAATATTTGCAGCAGCTACTGTTGCAGTACTCACAAAGATTCTAATCGACTCAGGAGTGTTTTCAAGCTTAAAAAACGCATTGTTTCCCGATTCTGGCGAACAGGTTAGTACGTCAATAGAATTCGCACATCCTAAATTACTCTATTTACTTCTGATTCTGATTCCACTAGCTGTTTGGTATTTTTTCAGGAGAAAACGAATGACTGCCAACATGCAGATTTCAACAATAGAAGCATTTCAAGGGGTGAAGAAAAGCTACAAATATTACCTACTTCATCTTCCATTTATACTGCGAATGGGGGTTATTGCTCTACTCATCATAGTATTGGCTCGTCCCCAATCCTCTAACAACTGGTCGGACAGGGATGTGGAAGGTATAGACATTGTCATGGCAATGGATATATCAGGAAGTATGATAGCTGAAGATTTAAAACCTAACCGTTTGGAAGCAGCCAAGTCTGTGGGCGTAGATTTCATCACTTCTCGTCCGAATGACAACATTGGTATTGTCGTCTTTGCGGGTGAAAGTTTCACCTTGAGTCCGATGACAACAGACAAAGGTTCTCTGGTCAGCTTAATGAACAATGTATCCGACGAAATGATCGATGCTGATGGAACTGCCATCGGAATGGGATTAGCGAATGCAGTGAACAGAATCAAAGACAGTCAGGCGAAATCTAAAGTGATCATTCTGTTGACGGATGGTTCTAACAACAGAGGTGAGGTAGATCCATTAACGGCTGCCGACTTGGCAAAAACGTACAATATTCGTGTCTACACCATTGGAGTCGGAACCAAAGGTTTGGCGCCCTACCCTGTCAGAACAGTCTTTGGCATACAACGCCAGAACATTCAGGTAGATATTGATGAGAAGACGCTGCAAGCAATTGCAGACAAAACGAACGGACAATACTTCCGTGCGACAGACAACAAATCGTTGAAAGCTATCTATACAGAGATTGACAAAATGGAAAAGACTAAGATACAAGTGACAGAGTATTCGAAGAAACAAGAGGAGTTCCTTCCATACGCAATTTGCGCTCTATTATTGCTTCTTCTCGAAGTAATTCTTCGTAACACCGTATTACGTCACATTCCATAATTGAAGAAAGGAGATTATTATGCTATTTAGATTTGCAAATCCACAATATTTATATCTGCTGATTATTATAGTGATATTGGTAGGTGGATATATTTATACGAGAATACAAAGGAGAAAGAATTTAGAGAAGTTCGGCGACCTTGGATTATTGAAGGATCTGATGCCAGGGGCTTCCCGATTCAGACAAAACCTAAAATTTTGTATTCTAATGCTTGCTATGGCGGGGATCATCATCGTGATTGCCCGACCACAATTTGGATCCAAATTAGAGACCGTCAAAAAGAAAGGATTGGAAGTGATGGTAGCATTAGACATATCCAACTCCATGTTGGCAGAAGATATTCGTCCCAACCGATTGGAGAAATCTAAGCAAATGCTATACAAACTGCTTGACGATCTGAATAACGATAAGTTTGGTGTGATTATATTTGCAGGAAAACCATTCACACAACTTCCTATCACAACAGACTATCAGGCTGCGAAGATGTTTATCTCTTCTATCCAACCAGGGGCCATTCGCCAACAAGGTACGGCTATCGGTGCCGCTTTAAATCTGGCTGCTCGTTCTTTCTCAGAGAATGAGGAAAAGAACAAAGGACAAGCCGTCATCGTCATCACCGATGGTGAGAACCACGAAGACGATGCAGTGCAAACGGCAAAAGAGTTGGCCGAAAAAGGAATACATGTCTACGTCATTGGAATCGGAGATCCCAAAGGTGCGCCAATTCCTATTGCAGGAACCAACAGCATGAAGAAAGACAAAGCAGGAAATACCGTCATCACCAAACTCAATGAAACCATGTGTAGAGAGATTGCCGTGGCAGGTGAAGGCGATTACATCCATGCAGATAACACAAACGATGCTATCAAAGCATTGCAGAAAGAACTATACAAATACTCAACCGATGATGTTGATGCAAAAGTATATTCAGAATATGACGAACAGTTCCCTCCTATTGTATGGGTTATCTTAGTGCTGCTCATCATTGAGGTTATCATTTTGGAACGTAAGAACGGATTATTCAGAGACTTTAAACTATTTGACTAATACGATTATGAATAAGAAAGAGATCATAATAATAAGCATTACAGTAACCGTAATCATTGTCCTACTAATCTTATTGATCAGTAATCGTTCCCAGCTCTCATTCTATCAAACGAATGATTTCATTAACAAAGGAAATGGTTATTTCGAAGACGAAGAATACGACAAGGCACTCATTCAATATGCTGGAGCCACAGCAAAAGACTCCATCAATACCGGTGCCTTATATAACAATGCGAACACATACTATAAGAAAGGAAACTATGAACTAGCTGACAAAACGTATGAAGACGCTGTCAGATCCACACTCAAAATTGATGCTCCACAAGAGTCGAAGGATCTTGTCGCCGACATATTCCACAACAAAGGAAATGCTGGGATGAAGCAACTGACACCATTGGACTCCATTCTCACAACGAATGAGATGATTCAACAAGCAGAAGCCCAGGGAAGGAATGTCAACGAAGTGAAACAGCAGTTTTATTCTATGTTGCAAGAGAACGAAAAGAAGGTTCGCAACCCTATCAAATTTTATAAAGAGTCTTTACGCACAGACCCTTCCGATGATAGTACTCGTTTCAATCTTGCTATGGCACAGGATTATCAGGCGAAAGTGTTACAGATACTTCAAACGATGAATCCTCCAAGTCAAAACAATCAAAACCAAGACAACAAGGACGATAAAAAAGACGACAAAAAAGACCAGCAGCAACAGCAACA
>JAFRNH010000045.1 GCA_017430235.1 Paludibacteraceae bacterium
CCTACTTGCGGTTCATGCTCTGGTATGTTTACCGCCAACTCAATGAACTGTCTAAACGAAGCAATCGGTTTTGGTCTACCAGGAAATGGTAGCATCGTGGCAACCCACAAAAACCGTGAGCAACTCTTTATGGACGCCGCAAAAATCATCGTAGAAAATGCATACAAATATTACCAAGACGGAGACGAAAGCGTGCTTCCTCTTAATATCGCCACTAGAGAGGCATTCCTTAATGCCATGACTCTCGACATCGCTATGGGCGGATCCACCAACACGGTACTACACCTCTTGGCTGTTGCTCACGAAGCTGGCGTAAACTTCACCATGGATGATATTGACCAATTGTCACGCAAAACTCCATGCATCTGCAAAGTGGCTCCTAACACACAGAAATATCACATCGAAGATGTCAATCGTGCCGGTGGCGTTATCTCCATTATGGCTGAATTAGCTAAAGGCGGACTCATCAACACAAACGTTAAACGTGTTGACGGACTCACATTGGGCGAGGCTATCGATCAATATTGTATCACAAGTAGCAACGTCACCGATTATGCTATTAAAAAATACAATAGTGCCCCTGCAAGAAAATTCAACCTCACAATGGGATCTCAAGAGGTCTATTTCGACACATTAGACACCGACCGTGCCAATGGTTGCATAAGAGACTTGAATCATGCTTATACGAAAGATGGCGGACTAGGCGTCTTAAAAGGTAATATCGCCATGGATGGTTGCGTTATCAAAACAGCTGGTGTGGATGAAAGCATCTGGAATTTTAGCGGTCCTGCTAAAGTGTTCCAATCCCAAGAAGATGCATGCAACGGAATTCTCGGCGGTGCTGTAAAGGCTGGCGACGTTGTTGTCATCACCCATGAAGGCCCTAAAGGAGGTCCTGGAATGCAAGAGATGCTCTACCCTACATCATACATCAAATCAAGACATCTTGGAAAATCCTGCGCACTCATCACCGACGGAAGATTCTCTGGTGGTACGTCAGGACTCTCCATTGGTCACATCTCTCCTGAAGCCGCTTCTGGTGGCAATATAGGTCTGGTCAGAGATGGTGACATCATTGAAATCAATATTCCTAACAGAACCATCAACGTGAAACTTTCTGACGAAGAATTGGCTTCACGTAGGAAAGAGGAGGAAGCAAAAGGGAAAGAGGCATGGCAACCTAAGCGAAACCGCGTCGTTTCCAAAGCATTAAAAGCTTACGGTAAAATGGTAGCCTCTGCCGACAAAGGAGGAATCAGAATTGTTGACTAATGAAACGAAAATAAGATGAAAGGTTCGTACATATTGATGGAATCACTTAGAGCAGAAGGTGTTGAGACCATCTTCGGATATCCAGGCGGTAATATTATTCCCGTTTTTGATGCTCTATACGACTATCAGGATAAATTCAATTACGTATTAATGCGACATGAACAAGGTGTTACTCATGCCGCACAAGGTTATGCCAGAACTTCTGGCAAACCCGGCATTTGTTTGGTAACATCTGGTCCGGGAGCCACCAATACAATTACAGGAATCGGTGATGCCATGATGGACAGCACCCCTATGATTGTCATCACAGGTCAGGTGGGTACTTCATTCCTAGGAACCGACGCCTTTCAAGAGATTGATATGGTGGGTATCACACAACCTATCACTAAATGGGCTCACCAAATCCGACACGCAGACGAGATTGCTGAAGCTGTATCCCGTGCATTTTATATCGCCACAACGGGTCGTCCTGGTCCTGTCGTTTTGGATTTTACAAAAAACGCACAACTTGAATCTTGTGATTTCAATTATACAAAAACAACATATTCAAGAGGTTACATTCCTTTCCCAGAAATGAAACGCTCTCAAATCGAAGAGGCTTCTGCTCTTATCAACAAAGCCAAAGCTCCATTCGCACTTGTAGGTCAAGGTGTCATTCTCGGAAATGCAGAGAAAGAACTCACCGACTTCTTGGAGAAAGCGGACATTCCTGCGGCTTCAACCTTATTAGGACTTTCTGCCATGCCAACCGACTTCCGACTCAACAAAGGATTCATTGGTATGCACGGAAACATTGCTCCCAATATGAAGACAAACGAATGTGATGTGCTCATCGCTATTGGTATGCGCTTTGACGATAGAGTGACGGGCGATCTCGCCACCTACGCCAAACAAGCTAAAGTCATCCATCTTGATATCGACCCATCTGAAATCGACAAAAACGTCAAAACAACCGTACAGGTAGTTGGAAATGCGAAAGAGACACTTCCTGCACTGACAAAGATGATTGAGAAGAATAATCATACAGATTGGATTAAATCTTTTGATGTATACGACAAAAAAGAGTATGATGAAGTCATCAAACAAGAGTTAAATCCTACAGATGACCGAATCACAATGGGTGAAGTGGTTCGCAAGGTTTCTGATGCCACAAACAAAAATGCGATATTGGTAACAGACGTTGGTCAAAACCAAATGGCTGCCGCTCGTTATTTTCAATATACAAAAACCCGAAGCATTGTCACATCCGGAGGCCTGGGAACCATGGGATTCGGTATTCCTGCAGCTATTGGCGCGAAATATGGTGCACCGAAAAGAACAGTGTGTCTTTTCGCAGGAGATGGAGGTTTCCAAATGACCATACAAGAGTTAGGAACCATCATGGCAAACAACATTGGTGTCAAACTAATCCTTCTCAACAACAACTACTTAGGTATGGTAAGACAATGGCAGGAACTATTCTTCAACGAGCGATATTCCTCAACGCCTATGGACAATCCTGATTTCAATAAAATTGCGGATGCATACAGAATCAAAAACAAGCATGTCACAAAACAGTCTGAACTTGATAGTGCAATACAAGATATGCTAAAAGACGATGACGCCTACTTATTGGTGGTTGATGTAGAGGAATACGGTTTGATATATCCAATGACACCAGCAGGTACAACAGTTACGAACATTTTAACTCCTAACAAAAATGAATGATATTCAGCTATATACTGTAACGATATTCTCCGAGAATCACGTCGGTCTGTTGAACCAAATCAGTAACATATTCACCAGACGAGGGTTGAATATCGAAACATTATCAGTTTCCCCTTCTGCCATAAAAGGGATTCACAAATTCACTGTTACCACTAATAGTGATTCTGACACCATCGAAAAGGTGGTTAAACAGATTGACAAACGAGTGGATATCATCAAATCTTTCTACAATACAGACGAGGAATTGGTATATCAGGAAATTGCCTTATACAAAGTTTCAACCGAGCAATTCCTAGGACTAGGTTCCATCGAAGAGTTAATTCGAAAGTACAATATACGCATATTGGAGATGACCGAGAATTGCGTTGTATTGGAGAAGACAGGTCACTACGACGAGACCCAGGGATTGTTCAATGAACTAAGTGGCAAACTAACTGTTCTACAATTCATTAGATCAGGCCGTATTGCCATCAACAAATCAAAGATAGAACGATTATCTGATATGTTAGCGAAATTAGAATCAAAGAGAAGTAATAAATAAATGAAAACGAAGATATACGAATACGATTTTATCGTAGAACCTTTTGACACCGACTACAAAGGGAACCTATCACTTCCTCAATTAGTTCGTTCACTGCTCAATGGATGTAACAGGCATGCTAGTCAATGGGGATTCGGCTATAAAAACTTAAAGGAAGGCAACCATGCATGGGTTTTATTTAAAATCACGATTGAGCTAAACGATGTGCTGAAGATGGGAGAAACCGTACATGTGAGGACATGGGTGGATAGCATTATGAGGACCTTCTCTCAAAGAAATTTTGAAATACACGGAGAGAATGATCGCATTGTAGGATATGCACGAAGTGTTTGGGCATTGATTGACATAGAAAAGAAAGCACCCGCTTCCTTAGTTGGAAGTGGCATAGAAGATTTCCTCGTCAACCAGCAAGTGCCTCTGAGTCGGTCAAAAAAGATAATCGACCCAATGCAAGGGGAATGCAAATCATACATTGTCAAATACAGTGATTTGGACGTGAACAGGCACATGAACAGTGCGAAATACCTAGAGCACAATATGAATACGTTCACTATTGATGATTTAGCCAACAAACGCATTCAAAAGATAGAATTAGAGTATGTAGAAGAGTCATTCTTCGATGAGACTATAAACATACAGAAGACAGAAGAATCACAAGGGGATTTCATTCTAATTCACAAAAAACAGGATGGACATATTGTATGCAAGAGTAGAATTGTTCTTGTAGACGAAGAATAAGGCAGAATCTATAATATTTTAATGAAGGATTTATAGAGTTTCCTATAAAGAGCAAAAGAAAAAGGGATGTGCAAAAGCGCATCCCTTTCTTTATAGTATCTATCAAAGATTAGCAGTTCTCTGCGAAGTACTTGATAGTTCTAACCATTTGAGAAGTATAAGAGTTCTCGTTATCATACCAAGAAACAACTTGTACTTGATAAGTATCGTCGTCGATCTTAGAAACCATTGTTTGAGTTGCATCGAACAATGAACCGAACTTCATACCGATGATATCAGAAGAAACGATTTCATCTTCAGTATATCCGTAAGATTCAGTTTGAGCAGCCTTCATAGCAGCGTTGATACCTTCTTTAGTGATATCTTTACCCTTAACAACAGCGATCAAGATAGTAGTTGAACCTGTAGGAGTAGGGATACGTTGAGCAGAACCGATCAATTTACCGTTCAATTCAGGGATAACCAAACCGATAGCCTTAGCAGCACCAGTTGAGTTAGGAACGATATTTTGAGCACCTGCACGAGAACGACGAAGATCACCCTTACGTTGAGGACCGTCCAAAATCATTTGGTCACCAGTGTAAGCGTGGATAGTAGACATGATACCTGATTGAATTGGAGCATACTTGTTCAAAGCTGCAGCCATAGGAGCCAAGCAGTTTGTAGTACAAGAAGCAGCAGAAATAATGTTATCGTTCTTAGTCAAAGTCTTGTGGTTAACGTTGAAAACGATAGTTGGAAGGTCGTTTCCTGCAGGAGCAGAGATAACAACTTTCTTTGCACCAGCGTTGATATGAGCTTGTGCTTTATCTTTTGCAGTGTAGAAACCAGTACATTCCAATACAACGTCAACATTGTATTTCTTCCAAGGGCAGTTGTTTGCATCAGCCTCCTTAGAGATCTTGATTTCTTTTCCGTCTACGATGATAGAATCTTCTGTAGAAGAAACTGTGTGTTTTCCTTCACCGAATTTTCCAGCAAAACCACCTTGTGCAGTGTCATACTTCAAAAGGTGAGCCAACATCTTAGGGCTTGTCAAGTCGTTGATTGCAACTACTTCATAACCATCTGCCTCAAACATTTGACGGAATGCAAGACGTCCAATACGTCCGAAACCATTAATAGCAACTTTTACCATTTTAAATTTATATTTATGTTAAACAAATAATAATTCTTCGTGAGATTAATACTATCCCAGTTTTGTAATAATACACAAAAAGTTCACCCTCGAATTAAAAACATCCGCAACCTGATTTACAAGAAATCATCAGCAGTGCGACAATTACAAGGGCAACCAAAATCTTAATATACTTGCTAATATTAAGCATTTTGCTGAATTTCAACTACTTCTGTATGTAAATTACCGTAACCTGGGCACAATTGTTGTTTACATGCACTCATTGCTAATAGCAATAATACCGCAGCAATAATCATTTTTAATGTCTTCATCGTATCTCGTTTTATAATTATTAGTATGCAAATTTACTTTTTTTTTCTTTGTGTGGTCTTTTTTTTACAAACTTTTTACATCAGAATTCAACTTTTTTTATTCCTCCATTCCTAACAAGTAGAAACAGGCTTCGCACCGCCATGATAAATGACAATGGAATTAAAGCTACATGAAATTCTTGGGGTATCCATCCAAAGCCAATCAACGGGATAAGGCTCATCACCAAATTGAGCCAGAGATATGCATTAAAGACCCGTTTCAACGGTTTGACAAAGCATAACACTGGAAATAGCAATTGTAACGGATTAAAAAGGAAAAGATTGAAATTCGGATTGACGCATGGATGTGTCGAGAAAAACGTCAGAAAGAACAACAACAGCCCCAACAATCCATAAACTGCAAAGAGAATACAATCCAACAAAACATTCCTATTCCTTTTCTTATATTGCCATATTGTAAACAAAACAATAATAAGCGCCAATATGGAAAAGACACACAATGGATAATCCAACCAAGACAATTTCTCAACATCCTCCGATGACGGTTCATACAGAAGCCTTGTTTCCTTCACTAGCATACATGTCGAATCTCCTATCGTTCTACGTGTACTATCTAATGCCAGCATCAATTCATGTGGCAAAAACGTCAGGTCATAATCGCTTATCACCTTGTCTGTTTCACTACCCAAACACAAATCAATACCAAACTGCAACCACGGATTCTCTATCGTATATGCATGTATCTTATCCCTATATGTCGCTTCATTATTTATAACAGGATATGTCAACTCCCCAAGCTCTTTCTCTAATAGATTTCTCGGTCTTGTGGCACAATTGTCATAAAAGAAATTATAACGATAGTACTTGTTTTCTTCCAATGCATTGGTCTTCAAAGCCTCATTTATAGAACAGGCTTCTTCTTCGGTCACATTCAATACCTGTTCATAAAAATAGGCATTCTTATACAACGAGACCTCCATAAAGACTCTGTGTATCGACTCCCTTTGCAACCAATAGTCCGTCTCCCCCTTTACAAAGCGATAGGCAAAACCATCATCAAACGAAAACACGCCATAGTTATAGACTTCATCCGTAGAATCCGTCTGTACACGCAAAGCCGTGTGTCCCCATAACGTATACATAGCCTTATTACATGGCATAGTCGTCAGCACACTAACTCGCGTGGACGAAAACAATTGAAATGGGAATACAAATAAGACAATAAAAATAAGTGAGAATATGTACTGCCTCCTATGGTAGATTAAATTCGTCATTTTATAATAATTCTTTGTAGAATTTCATCGACACGAATAATATAAAATCCTTTCTTCAAATTTAAGTTGAACACTTCCCTTGATGAGTTAATACGAAACGTTAAGATGGTCTCTCCCAACATGTTCTTCACCTCAACAATGGAATTCTCTGTTGCGTTTGTTATGTATAATTGATTATCGTAAACCGAAATACTAACTTTCTCAGAATCAGTCTTTACTTGTTCTTGTGTTGCATCAGACATAGCATACGCAATCTTTTCTTCTTCCATGAAAGAAGACTTAGACTGTGACATAACTACATGAGTCAATGACGTAACTGTAAACAATAATATGAACAATAAATTCCTCATCGCACACAACTATTTCTTGCAAAAATAGAAGATAATTTATTTTCACCAAAATTTATTTGGATTTTTTTTCTACAACATCACGAAGGTTTCACGGATCCTTCAAATGATTGAATCAGGTTTTTCCATTCATCAGAAATCAACACAGAGGTGTTGGTCTTCGTGTCAAATCCACACATGACGGAATGGCACACCGACTTCACCGTCTGGGTCTTTTCATCAAATAGGATTTGTAACAATTTCACACTCTTCTTCCCTATCTCATACACCTTGGTCTTCACTCTAATATCATCTCCCATAAATACCGGGCAATAGAAATCAACATTCAAATTAACAATCACCAACTCCGACTCATGCCAATTTATTCGTTGCTTTTTCAGTGCCTCGAAATATTTCATCTTTCCATAATCAAAGTAGTTCAACTGAATGGCATTGTTCACATGTCCCAACACATCCACATCGTTAAATCTGATTTGAATACTCTCTTGATGATTGAAAACCACCTTGTCTATATCTTCCGCTGTATATTTCATTTTCTATTTATTTTAAACTGTTGTATTTGCAGAACTCTCCTTTATGTCTTCTTCTACAAAAACTTTATATCTTGTATCACCTCGCAACCGATCTCCTGATTCAATTCCCGAACATATTCGGTGGTCCTCATTCGCAAATCCGATTTCAGTGCAGGCGACGTTATCTTCACATATAAAATTCCATTCTTAATATAAATGGAGGTCATTTTCGAACGCGCATCTTCTCCCACCTTCTTTCCCCACGCTTCAATCAATCTCGTTTCATTCAACTTCTGGCAAAAAAGTTCGTCTTGCAATAGTTCTTGCAACACATTTCCTATTGGCTGTGAATTTTGTCGTTTCATCGGCTCTCCTTCAATTCTATATGTCCATTTTCAACTCCATATAGATGATAATCACAATCTAGATTTTTCAATAATGACGAGAGGTGTTCTCTGTTTGTGTCGGATATAAAAACTTGTCCGAACCGATTGTCTTTCATCAATTGGATAATTTGATTCACTCGTAATGCATCCAACTTGTCGAAGATGTCATCAAACAACAATATTGGCTTTTCATTCTTCAACCTTTTCAGGAAGTCAAACTGAGCCAATTTCAATGCAATCAGATAGGTCTTACACTGTCCCTGAGAACCAATTTTTCGAATAGGAAGCTCCTCCATATTCATTTCCAGATCATCTTTATGGACACCTTTCGTCGTATATCCCACCACAAAATCTTTTTCGCGGTTCTCCTTCAACAATTTCAACAACGAAGGCTGCTCCTGCATTTGGGACTGATAAATCAAATCCACCTTCTCCTTCCCCAAGGAGACTGTCTGGTGAAATTCCTGAAAATGCTTCAAAAAATCAGCGATAAACTTCGTTCGTTGTTCAAAAATATAAGTGCCGTATGTCGCCATCTTTTCTTCTATTGTCTCATACAACAACTCATCATGTATCTCATTTCTGATCATTGAGTTTCGCTGAGTCAACAATGTTTTGTATGACAACAGACGAGACAAATAGAGTTTGTCATATTGTGCGATAAATCCATCAATGAACTTACGACGCTCTTCGCTACCTCCTAGAATCAATTCTTCATCAGAAGGAGAAACCAACACCAAGGGTAGCAATCCGATGTGGTCAGACAACTTTTCATACTCCTTCTTGTCTCTTTTGAACTGTTTCTTTTGTCTTTTCTTCACACCACAATATATATTGGTAGAGAGTTCATTCAATGAATAGTCGCCATCCAACATAAAGAAATCCCGATCATGCATCACATTCTGACCATCCACAGAATTAGTATGGCTTTTACAGAATGACAAATAATAAACAGCATCCAACAGATTGGTTTTCCCTTCCCCATTATTACCTATAAAACAATTGATTTTAGGAGAGAAGGTCAAATCAGCCTCTTCGATGTTTTTATAATTTAGTATTCGTAATCGTTGTAAATACATGATGTATTATGGTGCCTCGAAAAAAGAGAAAAAGCAAGAAGGATGACTCCCTCTTGCTTCAATATCATAATCACTTGCTCAAATATGCAGTGACATTCTTTTCAATACGATTATTAAGGGCAGAAAGATCTTCAGCGCGTTGGAACTTCTCTCCCACAATATTCTCATATAGCTCAATATAGCGGTCAGAAATAGACTTAACGATTTCATCCGTCATCTCAGGCACTTTTTGTCCTGCTTTGCCTTGGAAACCATTATCCATCAACCACTCACGAACGAACTCTTTAGAGAGTTGCTTCTGTGCCTCACCTTTATCGAAACGCTCTTGATAACCTTCTGCGTAAAAATAACGAGAAGAGTCTGGTGTATGAATCTCATCCATCAAATAGATGGTTCCATTTGCCTTTCCGAATTCATATTTAGTATCCACCAAGATTAATCCTCTTTTAGCAGCTATCTCTGTACCTCTTTGGAACAAAGCCAATGTATATTTCTCTAACAATTCATAATCCTCTTTTGAAACCAAACCTTGTTTCAAAATCTCTTCTTTGGAGATATCCTCGTCATGTTTTCCTATCTCAGCCTTTGTTGTAGGAGTAATGATTGGTGTTGGGAATTTTTGATTTTCTCTCATTCCGTCTGGAATCTTCACACCACAGATTTCACGAACGCCACTTTTATAAGCTCTCCATGCACTACCACAAAGATAGCCACGAACAATCATTTCAACAGGAAAACCCTCACAACGGATACCTACCGTCACCATTGGATCTGGAGTTGCCAATTTCCAATTAGGGCAAATGTCTTTTGTATCATCCAAAAACTTAGCTGCAATTTGATTCAGCATCTGACCCTTGAAAGGAATACCCTTTGGAAGGATTACATCAAATGCAGAGATTCTATCTGTTGCAACCATTACCAATTTGTCGTCGCCCACGCTATATACGTCGCGAACCTTACCATGATATACACCTTTCTGATTAGGAAAGTGGAAATCAGTTTTCGTTAAAGCATTCTCCATTTCTTTTCTTATTTAGTTTTACATTTACTTTCTTCTTCATTATTAGAATCAGATGTCTCTTCCTTCTGCATCTTCTTTCTCTTCTCGTCGGCATGTTCATAAGCCTCAACAATACGCTGAACCAACTGATGACGTACGATATCTTTCACTCCAAACTCCACCTTTGCTATGCCATCCACATGTTCCAAAATCTGCAAGGCATCCACCAATCCCGATTTCTGATGACTAGGCAAATCGATCTGAGACATATCTCCCGTAACTATCACCTTACTGTTCATTCCCATACGAGTGAGGAACATCTTAATCTGTTGAGAGGTCGTATTCTGTGCCTCATCCAAAATGATAAACGCATCGTTCAATGTACGTCCCCTCATAAAGGCTAACGGTGCAATCTGTATGACACCATTCTCCATGAAATCGCGCAATTTTGCACCAGGAATCATATCTTGCAAAGCGTCATAGAGCGGCTGCAAATACGGATCTATCTTCTCCTTCATATCACCTGGAAGGAAACCTAGTTTTTCTCCAGCCTCCACTGCCGGGCGACTCAATATGATTCTACGCACCTCTCTGTTCTTCAATGCCCGAACTGCCAATGCAATAGCCATATAAGTTTTTCCTGAACCTGCAGGCCCCACAGCAAAAATCATCTCCTTCTTTGCAAATAGACGAACCAACTTTTTTTGATTGGGCGTTCTGGCAATAATCGGCTTCCCACTCACACCATAGATGATGAGATCCGAACTATCCGTCTTGCTCTCTGGCTCCCTACCCTTTATAAAATCCAACAACGTAGCTTCGTCCAACATATTGAACTTCGCACAATGTTGTTCCACCTGATAGAATACTTTCTCAAATGAAGCCACCTCCGACTCTTCTCCACTGCATTTCAGCGCATCACCACGTGCAACAATCTTAATCTTTGGAAAAAGATTCTTCAATGTGGCTATGTTACTGTTATTCAGTCCATAAAAAATCACAGGATCTGCATTCTCAATCAAAAATATCTTCTCTACCATTCAATCATTTTTGCTTTTATAATGAGTGGTGCAAAGATACTGATTCGATTTCTCTTTAACTGATTCTTTCGAAAGAATTTATCAACAGAATGAAACAAAAAGAGGGGTACTTCATAAATTATTCTTAATTTTGCATTCGTAATTATGTAAACGAAAAAAGAATGGCTACAAAACCTTCAATTCCAAAAGGAACAAGAGACTTTGCACCTCTTGAAATGGTGCGTCGAAATTACATCTTTAACACGATCAAAGATGTTTTTAAACTATATGGTTTTCAACAGATTGAGACTCCTGCAATGGAAAATCTGTCCACTCTTATGGGCAAATATGGTGATGAGGGAGACAAACTTCTATTCAAAATATTAAACTCTGGAGATTACTTGGCTGATGTTGATGCCGATGTCTTGAATAGTCGCAACTCCATCAAACTCATCAATAAAATTTCAGAAAAGGGATTGCGCTACGACTTGACAGTGCCATTTGCTCGTTTCGTCGTAATGAACCGAGATAAGATATCCTTCCCATTCAAACGTTATCAGATTCAACCTGTATGGCGTGCTGACAAACCTCAAAAAGGTCGCTATCGTGAATTCTATCAGTGCGACGTAGACGTTGTTGGAAGCAACTCTCTGATCAACGAGGTGGAGCTCATCCAGATTGTAGACGAGGTTTTCCGCAGACTGAACGTTAACGTCTGCATCAAATTGAACAATCGCAAAATCTTATCTGGTATTGCGGAGGTGATTGGCGAAGCAGAAAAAATAGTTGACATCACCGTTGCCATCGACAAATTGGATAAAATCGGATTGGAGAATGTCAATGCTGAATTAGCCTCCAAAGGAATCAGTCAGGATGCCATTGCGAAACTA
>JAFRNH010000046.1 GCA_017430235.1 Paludibacteraceae bacterium
AAAACGGATAATTTTTCATGATGAAAAATTATCCGTTTTCCGTTTAGAAGGGTTTAACAAATCACCCACGTTGGATTCCTACTCCGTAGAGACGTGGCGTGCCGCGTCTCCTATTGGTCACATGTTTTTTTTAGCGAAAGAATAGCAGGCACCACATAGTCGCGCACTGCATCATCCGAAGGATAGTGACCTCCAGGCATAAAGATTCTGTTGGAATAGTGTTTAGCAAAGCGATGAGCAGAAAGTCTCGTCATAATATCACTTTTACCAAAGACACCCACCGTCAGACGAAGTTCATCATCCGTCAGGTTGTCATATTGTTCATGTTCCATCTCCTTGTATGTCTGACACATACTTTTATCAACATGCCAAATTTGATTTCCGTCGTTTCGTTTTTCCTTGTACTTATTATCTCCTTGGAACAAGTACATATAGGTCATTCCCAAACTAGGATTGATGAGCACTTTGCATCTGCCTCTATATTTCTGTGCCATAAAGCCACCCAAGCTATGTCCGACGATGACATCCACATCGTGAGTGGCAAGAAACTCATCAATTTGAGGAAATGCCACAGCAGGGTTAATAGAGAGATCAGGTGTCCACACAGTGGCATCCGGAATATGTTTACGTATGGAAGCAGCAATCGGCGACTCGTGGCTGGATGCCATTCCATGTAAAAAAAGAATATTCATAGAAAAATGTTACAATGAGATAGGCAATTCACGTTTGATACTCTGTTCCAAACAGATAAGCGTCTCCGTAGCAGACACACCCTTTATACTTTGTATCTTTCCATTCAACAACTGCATTAGATGTTCGTTATCTCTTGCATAGAGTTTAATCATCATCGTGTATGGACCCGTTGTAAAGTGGCATTCTACGATTTCCGGTATCTTCTCCAATTCCGGCACCACTTCGGAATACATAGAACCTTTCTCCAGTTTTATTCCGATGTAAGTACATGTTTGATATCCTAAAATCTTTGGATTAACATGATAACCCGATCCGATAATCACACCCAAGTCGAACAAGTGCTGAACACGTTGGTGGATAGCAGCTCTTGAAACACCACACTCTACAGCTACATCTTTGAATGGTATACGAGCATTTTTCGTAATAATCATTAGGATATCTCTATCCAAATCATCTATCTTATCCATAATTCTTTATTGTTATAAGATTCTATAAGACCTAACCGTTACTACCTTTTACATTTTGCAACAAAGATAGGCAGATATTTTTATATTTACCTAATTTCCCATGCAAAAATGAAAGGATTTCGCTTTCTAATTTGACATTATGACAAAATCGGAGGACACTGTCCGCCGCATCCTCCGATTTAAACAAGCAAGTTCTACAAGAACTCACCGTAATTTATTCTCTATCTACTGTTTTTTAGGAAGAACAGACAACAACTCTATTTCAAAGTATAATGTGCTACCTGGTTCAATACCACGATTACCCATATCGCCGTATGCCAAATCAGAAGGAATCCATACTTCATATTTTGATCCAGCAGGCATCATCTGAAGGATTTGAGTCCATCCAGGGATTACATTTTGTAAATTGAACTCAGCAGGACCACGTTGATCTGTAGCATCAAAAATTCGACCATTCAAGAATTTACCTACGTAATTAACTTTTACGTCATCATCTGCTGCAGGTTTCACTCCTGTACCTTGTTTGATGATTCTATACTGTAATCCATTATCAAGAGTGATAACGCCCTCTTGTGCACCATTTTGCTTCAATACGCTATCGCCATACAACTTGTTTTTAACAGCCAATTCTTTTTGTGCCCTAGCTTGAAGTTTTGCGAAGAAAGTACGCAATACTTCCTCTGTTTGCTCTTGTGTCAAAAGTAAGTTTGCAGAATCATTTTTATAAGAAGCCTCAAATCCTGCATTTAAAGCTGCCACATTGAAAGAATCACCTGGAACGGTTTTCATTTGAGCACCATTACTTACGCCTATAGCATAACTTACAGAATCCATTTCTGTCAACAACTCAAATTTTTCCTTTTTAGGTGCACATGAAATCACCAATAAAGATGTAGCCAACGAAGCAGCTACGATGAATAATTTTCTCATTTTTTTGTTTTTAATTTATAATTTATCTTTCTATTCTTTGATATGCTGGAAATTGAAATTTAGCTCCGTTTGAAGCAGGTGCCACCTGAGCTCTAGCCACATCCAACAATTCCACCTCGAAAATCAATACTGAATAAGGAGGAATGGTACCTGCTCCACGAGCGCCATATCCCAATTCTTGTGGAATGTAGAACTTATACTTAGATCCAGATCGCATTAGTTGCAAGCCCTCTGTCCAACCAGGGATTACCTTACCCAGTTCAAACACCACATCTTTAGAGCCATCAAACTCAGTACCATCCACCAAGGTTCCTTTGTAGTTAACCTTCACCTTGTCATTTGCTGTAGGTCTGATGCCATTTCCTTCCTTGATCACTTCGTATTGGAGTCCGCTAGCCGTCACCTTCACATTTGGATTCTTCTTATTCTCATCCAAGAACAACTTGCCTTTCGCCTTTGCCTTTTCAACCTCGATCTCTTGCGCAGCACGCAAATAGTTTTGAATGAGGTCACCCGTTTGACCTTGTTTGATAGCTAACGCGGTGGTATCATTAGTAAAGACTTTAGAGAATGCCTCAAACAAGATTGTCTCATTGAATGGTCCACCTGGCAAATGTGAAATGTTCTCACGAACACTCTTAGCAAATTCCATGCCCATTGCATAACTAACGGAATCCTTGGCAGTGGTCAGTTTCGCCTGATTCGCCGACTTTGATGGTTTAGCCTCAACCATAGAAACTGAGAAGGCTGTGGCCAATAATAAGAATCCTATTTTCTTCATATTGAATATATTTTGTTACTTAACGATTTCTAGCAATTCAACGTCAAATATCAATGCTTCGTTTGGTCCAATCACATCTCCTGCACCATGAACGCCATATGCAAGTTCAGATGGAATAAACAATCTCCATTTTGAGCCAACTGGCATCAATTGTAGGGCCTCTACCCATCCTGATATCACTTGATTAACAGGGAAATCTGCTGGTTGATTTCTTTTATATGAACTATCAAATACTCTACCCTCTATCAAGCGTCCTTCATAATGGCAACGTACGGTATCCGTTTCCAATGGTTTTGCTCCATTTCCTTGCTTGATAATCTCATATTGCAAACCACTCGCCGTTGTAATCACCTCACTTCTTTTCTTGTTTTCACTCAAAAAGGCTTCACCCTTCTTCTTGTTCTGTTCATCAGCTTTCTGTTGCAACTCAGCAAAATAATTGTTTAAAAGATTTTTTGCCTCTTCTGATGTCATGGATGTTGGCTGTTGATTGTATACCTCTGATACAGCCTTCATAAACTCATCCATATTTAAATTCTCAAAGCCTGATGCCTTAAGATTGTTGGCCATTGATAGACCTAAAGCATAACTAATTTTATCCATTCTTTTTTTATTTTTACCCCACAAAGGTAAAAGATTTTATCTTATAAACACAAAAACTCGTCTTTTAATCAATAAAATAATTACCTTTGTGCGAAAAAAAACTTAGACATGTACTCCAAAGAAGAGGTAAAACAGTTGAAAAGAGACTTCTGGAATGGCTTTGACTCCTTTTGCGAGAACTTGCCCCGCTTCAAATACAGAAAAAAGAAGTGGATCCTTTACAACACCAAAATTAAAGGTGTGGAACTCAAGTTCGATGCAAATCGCGAAGGTGCCTATGTCATCTTGGAATTCAATGACCATAACGAGGACAAACGACTGAAGAAAATGGCTATCCTCGAAAAATACAGAGTCGTTTTCGATCAATACTTTGGAGATGCCATCTGGGAACTCAACTACGAGAAACCTTGTGGCACCATGGTGTCAAGGATCTATAAGTTTCAAGGCGGACTGGACATTCACAGACGAGAGCAATGGAGCGAATTCTATCCATTCTTATCCAAAGAGATGTGTCACTTAGAACGTGCCTTCAAAGAGATGAAAGAATTGCTGGAAGATGATGACGAATCAACAACTGGTACTGAACTATTATAAGGTGATGTATCGATAGAACCCACCTTAAATTAACATAAACGAAACGGTTGCATACGTGAAAGAGAAAGAAGAAGAGAAAAAATGGGAAGGTAAAACTGGCGGTGGTCAGTTCGGACAACAATTCCTGCTTCGTTTTCTGAAGCGGGTGGATGTCTGTTACCTCTACCCTGTACTTTACCTAGTAATTCCTTTCTACCTTATCTTCGCCGCTAAGGGGAGAAACGCTATTTATCGCTATTTTAGAGATCGCCATCAATATTCTCGTTGGAAATCATCTTGGTATACCTACAAGAACCATATTATTTTCGGAAAAATCGTTCTCGACAAATTCGCCCTTATGGCTGGCAACAAAGACCAATTCAAATTGCATTTCACAAGCAATTGCATCCGTGAGATGTTAGCCAAGGATGCCGGATTCATCATCGCGAGTGCTCACATGGGCAATCTGGAGTTGTCGGGATTAAGCATTCCTCATGGCAGAAAAAGGTTGAACACCATCATTTTCGGTGGTGAGAGAGCTGAATTTCAGAAGAAACGCAACGATGCATTCGGAGAGATGGACATCAACCTCATCCCCGTTCGAGAGGATATGTCTCACCTCTTTGCCATCAAAGAGGCCATCGACAATAACGAAGTGGTGGTCATCCCTTGCGACAGAATCTACGGCAGTTCTAAAAGCATCACCTGCACGCTCCTAAACGGAACAGCGCAGCTGCCTCAGGGTCCCTTCAGACTGTCCGCTCAACTGGGAGCACCCATCTTCACTCTCTTCATCATGAAAGAGAAAGATAATAGCTACACCGTATACGAAGACTTCATTGATAGTCACAACGAACTCCCCAACTCCATTCAACGTGCCGAAGCCATGGCTAAAGACTTTGCAAAAATAATGGAAAGGAAAATGATTGAATATCCTACTCAGTGGTTCAACTTTTTCCCTTATTGGAACGATGACAACAAACAATAAAAATGAAAATATAAAAATGAAACTAGAATCTCCACAGAAAGAAAAGTACTCAAAGGATAGTCTAACTGCCCTTGAAGCACAACGCTTGGCTCATGAGATTGCATTTGGACCCATTGTTTTCCAAGTATCTCGCTTGATGATTAAATTTGGTATTTTACAAATGTTGGACGACAGCAAAGATGGATTAACCATCGACGAAGTTGCCCAAAAATGTAATATATCTCACTATGGTGCGCAATGTCTTTTAGAGGCATCACTCACCATTGGTACAGTCTTGATCAAGGGTGACAAATTCATCATCTCAAAAGCTGGATGGTTCTTGATGAATGATCAAGCTGCAAGAGTAAACCTCGATTTCAATCATGACGTAAACTATTTGGGACTATTCCATTTAGAAGAGGCCATCAAAGAGGGAAAACCTGCGGGATTGAAGGTATTTGGAAACTGGCCAACCATCTACGAAGGTCTATCCAGTCTTCCTCCTCAAGTGCAAGACAGCTGGCTCGGATTCGACCACTTCTATTCCAACTGTTCATTCCAACAAGCTATGGAAATCGTATTCAAAGATGGAGGGAAAGGAAAGAAATTGTTGGATGTGGGTGGAAACACCGGTCGCTTTGCCACAGAATGTGTCAACTTCAACGACAATGTGGAAGTGACAATCATGGATCTACCTCAACAATTGGAACTGATGAGAGAGAAGACCAAAGATGTCAAGGGGAAAGATCGTATTCACGGATTGGGCGTCAACCTATTGGATCCAAAGGTGGCATTCCCAACAGGCTTTGATGTGATGTGGATGAGCCAGTTCCTGGATTGCTTCAGCGAGGAAGAGGTGATCAGCATACTCACTCGTGCCAGCAAAGCGATGGACTCCAACGCAAGATTATACATCATGGAGACATTCTGGGATCGTCAACGATTCGAGACAGCTTCCTACTGTTTGGCACTAACAAGTATCTATTTCACTGCAATGGCCAACGGAAATAGCAAAATGTATTATTCATACGATATGTTTCGCTGCATAGAGGCAGCTGGATTAACCATCGACACCATCCACGACGGATTAGGTCAAGGTCATAGTTTGGTTGTCTGCAAAAAAGCATAAGGAAAATAGCATATGGAACTACTTCCAATAGAATCTTATCTTCCCCAGAAACATCCATTCATCTTTATCGAAAAGATGAGTGACGTTGATAGAAACAAGTGTCGAGGAGAACTTACCATCAAAGAGGATAATGTTTTAGTGAACGATGGGTATTTCATAGAGTCGGGTATTTTGGAAAACATCGCACAGACATGTGCCGCCCACATCGGGTATGTGGAGATCCATATTCGCAAAAACCCACACATCCGCATAGGCATGGTGGCTCAAATCAAAGAAATGGAGATTTACCGCTATCCGAAAGTGGGAGAATCCATCTCGACAACCGTGGAGGAGATTGAAAATTACGGAGATCTCTCCATCTACAAAGCGACAGTCATTAATTCGGATAAGGAGACAGAAGTGATGGCAGAAGGAGAAATCAGAGTAGTATTAACAGATAAGATTGGTTAAATCATGATATACAAAATCAGCGACAACATCATTTCTCCACTTGGCTATAGTTCCGAGGAGAACTACGAGAACATGAAGAAGGGTCTCACAAAAGGGGCTCTTCATCATAATGCATTTGGTCTTCCGGAACCATTCTACGGTTCGTTACTGAACTGGGATGAGGTGGAGTCTCAATTTGCACAGCTACCCTCCAAGGGCATTCGCTATACCAGATTTGAAAAGCTTGCCATCTTATCTGCTCACAAGGCACTTGAAAAAACGCAGATAGATCCAAGCAGCAAAGAGGTTCTCTTTGTATTATCCTCTACAAAAGGAAACATACAACTTTTGGAAAACCTCGATGGATTCGATAAAAATCGCATCAACATGGGTGTCTCTGCTGACCTGTTAGGTGCATACTTCGGCAACCCCAATCCAGTCATGGTGATCAGCAATGCCTGCACATCTGGTGTTGTGGCACAGATCTATGCCAAAGAGATGATGGAGGCCAAAGGATACAACTATGCTGTCGTGGTCGGAGCGGATATACTTTGTAAGTTTGTCGTTTCAGGCTTTCAATCGTTCAAGGCACTCTCGCCAGAACAATGCAAACCTTTCGATTTGAATCGTCAAGGACTCAATCTTGGCGAAGGTGCAGCAACCATTATTCTACAAAAGGGTGATTCTGTTCCATCTGGAGCACTCTCCATTTTAGGAACAGGCAACCGAAATGACGCCAACCACATCTCTGGTCCATCTCGTACCGGAGAGGGCTTATTCAACGCCATCACAGCAGCCTATGCGAGTGGATTGGCTGAGAAAGCATCGTTATCCTTTATCAATGCACACGGAACCGCCACTCCATATAACGATGATATGGAGTCGTGGGCAATCAGTCGAAGTGGATTGGAAGAGGTCTACACCAATAGTCTGAAAGGATTCCTCGGTCACACGTTAGGTGCAGCGGGAGTACTCGAGTGCGTCATCTCATGTCATGCACTGAAGGAGGGAATAATCCTACCGACGTTGGGCCACGAGACCAAAGGTGTGGTAAAAGAGATGACCGTCAACACGGAACTACGAAAAGGAAACGGCACCAGTTTCTTGAAAATCATTTCTGGATTCGGAGGCAGCAATGCCGCCATCATATATGGAATAAAATGAAAAAAGTATTATTCAGCACATGTATCCTCCTCAGCCTACTGCTGTTAGGTTGCTCAAAAGGCAACCAGAAGAGTCCTATGGAGATAGCGCTTCCGATGATTAACAACTGTTCAAAGCTCTACACGGCCCAATACAACGTGCATAAGATCATCACCTACGAGGATATGACCGCCATTGAGGGATCCCTCTTTTTCGAGAAGATATCAATCCCTATTCCGGGAGAGCGCAAGTTGGTGATACCTGTCGACGCCACCATCAAGGCCTACATCGATTTCGGTCAGATCACCAAAGATAACATAAGTGTGGACAGCGAGGGGAAAAAGGTGACCATCACCCTTCCCAACCCACAGATTGTACTCTCATCTGCCAAGATTGATTACAAAAATGAGAAACAATATCTCTCATGGAACCGATCCAAGTTCTCGAACGAGGAGAAAGAGAATTTCATCAAACAAGGAAGAGCCAGTATTTTAGCAAGCATGGCCAACAGCGACATCATTGATCGCAGTCGAGTCAACGCATTCAAAACGCTGCAGCCTATTTTAGTCGCAGCAGGTTTTTCTCCCGAGAATATAACCGTCACTTTTTCCGATGAAATCGAGAAAAACAAACATTCAGAGGGAATCATCAAACAACTAAGTATCATAGAAGATTAATACGAACAGATATGGCACTCACAAACAAGAGTACAACCAAAAAGAGACAATCTCGCAACAAAAATTATGTCACCGACGAGATGGTTAAGAGTCCATGGTTCTGGGTAGGACTCGTCATTTTAGGTTTGATTTATTTTTTCTTCCTTCGCGACTCAGGCAAAGAGAAGAAGAAGGCGACCATCGACGAAACCCCTACCTGTATCACCTCGATCAAGGAGATAGCAGAATGGGAGTTTCTAACACTTCAGTTAGAAGAGTTTGTCGACACCACCATCAACAAGAAACTATCGTCCGCGCAATCAGTCAAGATCTACACAGGGACAGCGAGACTAGGCATCGACACCAAGAAAGCTAACAAGAATTGGATTGTTTGTGAAGGAACCAAAGTAACAATCACGTTGCCCGCTATCGAGTTGTTAGACAAGTCTATCATCGACGATACGCAGACGCGCACTTTTTACGAAAGTGGTACGATCAGCGCCACTGTAAAAGAAAAAATGCTACAAAGTGCCAAAAGGAAGATGAAGGCAACAGCCCTCAAAAAGGAGAACATAGACATAGCAGAGGAGAACGCTAAAACAGAGTTCAAAAACATTTTTACCGCATTAGGTTATAAAACAGTTCAAATATCATTCAAAAAATAATGTCTGAATTATACATACAATCAGCAGTTCGCATCACCTCAGACCAAGTCTGGGTGAACGGGGAGAAGGTAACCATCACGCGCGAGAAAGAGAGTGCGTGGCTGACTGACATCTATCGTCATTTAGGGATTCAATATCCTAAGTTTTTCAAGATGGATAATCTCTGCAAAGCAGGCTTTTTAGCGTCAGAATTCGCCATGAAAGGGACAAATTTGGAACCTTCAGAAGAGAAGAGAGACTGGTCAGTGTTACTATTCAATCGTTCCTCATCGCTCGACAATGATCAGAACTATCAGAAGACGATAGCCGACTCTTCCAACTACTTTCCAAGTCCTGCCGTATTCGTCTACACGCTATCCAACATTGTGACGGGTGAGATTGCCATCCGCAACAAAATCATGGGTGAGAGTTGCTCTTACATCATGGAAAAATTCGATGAAACGCTACTTTACGAAAATGGGGTTATCGGACTAGCCGAGGGCAAAGGCATTCACCACCTCCTAATCGGATGGGTGGAATACATCGATGAGAAATGCGATGTGTTGTTGTTCCACGTAAGTAAGGGGAAGGATGAAAGCACCATTTGTCCGTGGAATATAATTGGAATAAAAAAATTTTTTATATAAATTTGCACATATATTAAACATAGTAAAATCGATATGGACGCATTAGTACAAGAATTGAAAGAGAAAGTCATCCAAGCACTTAACTTGGAAGACATGACACCAGACGACATTGATGCAAACGCACCTTTGTTTGGTGAAGGTTTGGGGTTAGACTCCATCGACGCACTAGAACTCATCGTGTTGATGGAACGCAACTACGGTATAAAACTCAAGAATGCCAATGAAGGAAAAGATATTTTCAAATCCATTCAAGTAATGGCCGACTATATTTCCAAAAACAGGACAAAATAAGTTTGATGACGGAGAAGATTGTAGTTACCGGCTACGGAATCATTTCCAGCATAGGTGCCGGTGTGGAAAAAACAAGAGAAGCTCTGCTAAAGGAGGAAAAATCCATTGGCAGAGTTGCTCATTTAAATACGAGTCACACAGACATCCCTTGTGGAGAAGTGAAAGAGAGTGATGAAGAGCTGAAAAAGGCGTTGGGAATCGCGTCCGAGCAAACGATCACCCGAACTCCCTTGTTGGCGTTAATGGCATTGAAAGAAGCCATCAGCACATCTCGGTTGACCGACCAAACATCCACCGCCTTTATCAACGGTACTACAGTTGGAGGAATGGAAAAAAGTGAAAAATACTATTTCGATTTTTTCGAAGGCAAGCATACAGAATACATCTCAGCCAACGATTGTGGTGCAGGCACCGAACTAGTCAGTCATCTGTTTGGTCATTTCGACCTCATGACAACAATTTCGACCGCCTGTTCATCCGCCGCCAATTCAGTGATTTTGGGGGCCGACCTAATCAAGACTGGCCGAGTAGATGCCGCCATCGTCGGAGGAACAGAGTCGCTCAGTAAGTTTCACCTGAACGGATTCAACTCCCTGATGATTTTGGAGCACCAACCTTGTCGTCCTTTCGAGAAGAGCAACCAAGGACTTAACCTTGGCGAGGGAGCTGGCTACATTGTCATAGAGAGAGAATCGGTGGCAAAAGCACGCGGTGCCAACATCATCTGCGAACTAAGCGGATATGCCAACACTTGCGACGCGTTCCATCAGACAGCCACATCGGAGACAAGCGAGGGGGCTTACAGAGCCATGACCAATGCACTGCTTAACGCCCACCTAGAAACCTCGGAGATCGACTATATCAATGCACACGGAACAGGAACTGCCGACAACGACTTGCATGAGAGTATCGCACTCAAAAGAGTCTTCGGAGAAAAAGTACCTCCTTTTTCCTCGACCAAAGCCTTCACCGGACATACGACAAGTGCCGCAGGTGCCGTTGAATCAGTGATCTCCATTCTCGCACTGCAATACGGATTCATCCCTGTCAACCTTGGATTCTCCGAACCTATCGAGGCAACTGGATTGATTCCTGTTCAAAAAACACTTCACAGAACACTGAATCATGTGATGACTAACTCCTTCGGCTTCGGAGGCAACGATTCTTCTTGTATATTCTCTAAATACCAACCATCATGAGTGTTTACATAGATAAAGCCGCACAGATTTCCATCCAGCAACCACTCTCCAACGAATGGTTCTCCAATCCGTTGTTGCCAACCGGCAGATTATGTAAATTCGTCCGTCCAGATTTCAAACAATATCTATCCCCTGCCGTATCAAGACGAATGGGGACAGCACTAAAATGTACTCTTTCATCAGCTTTTGCATGCGTACCAGAAGAAAAAAGAAGTCAGTTGGATGGTATCCTGACAGGTACGGGATTAGGAAGCATTGAAAACACGGAAAACTTTCTATTAGCTATGTTACAAGGGGAAGATGGTCTTTCTCCCTCTAATTTCATGCAATCAACACACAACACGTTAGGTTCACAAGTAGCCATCATTTTCAACTGCCATGGCTACAACATCACCTACGCACACAGAGGCACCTCCTTCGATAGTGCCTTAATGAATGCCGTGGTTAAATTCCGACTCAACGAATTCAAATCCGCCCTTGTCAACGGTGTGGATGAGATGACTGAAAAATATTTTCAATTATTCGATCAGATTGGTTACTGGAAAGATCGGGACGTCACCATCGAGGATGTACGCAAAGCAACATCCCCAGGAACATTTGCTGGCGAAAACAGTGTCAGCCTGTTCTTGACAGACCAACCATCCGATCAATCATTATGCGAACTATGCGACACGCAACTGCTCTATCGTCCATCCGACCAACGATTAAAAGCATGTGTTGAGAAGATATGTCTCGAACACAATGTCAGCCGAATCGACGCAGTCGTCATAGGCAACAACGGAGATAATATAAACGACGAAGAATACCGTCGGTTAGTACAACTGCTTGCACCAGATGCTACGCAGATTATCTACAAACATCTGTTTGGCGAATCCTTCACCATGTCAGGTATTGGTGTTTATGTAGGAGCCACCTGCCTGAAGGAGAAGAGCATACCATCACATATCACGATTGATAACAAAGCACTAGAAAACCCACAAACGATTTTAGTGCTCAATCATTTCAAACAATTGGATTACTCCATAACGCTATTGAAGTCATGCTGAAACTGCTGCTTTTATCCGTACTACAATCGTTTTGCCTCGCAGGCGGACAGTTATGTTTGAAGCAAGCGCTTGTCAAGGCGGGGTCGTTCTCGTGGTCAATCAACTTCTTCGTCGCACAGCTCACCAACTGGTGGTTTCTGTTCACAGGCATCACATTAGGAAGTGCCACTGTTTTATGGATGTATATTCTGAAACACTATCCACTCTCATCAGCCTATCCGCTCACATGTCTGAGCTATGTGTTCGGAATGATATTGGGAATGATTTTTCTTCATGAAACCATCCCTTATACTCGATGGATCGGTGTTTTATTTATTTTAATCGGTGCATTTTTCATTATCAAATAAAGAATGGAACAAAAAAATTTCTTTCAGTTACAAAAAGCAGGAGGACCCATGTATGACGTTCTTTTGAACAAAGAACATCCTCTCTTCGAAACTCATTTCCCTGACTTTCCCATTTTACCAGGATCATGCAGCGCCATGATCATACGCACAGCCGTTGAGATGGAAAAGAACCAAAAATACAGAGTGAGGAAAGTGAACAGTCTGAAATTCATCCATCCAATTATTCCTGATGAAGTAAAGGTGCTCCATCTCTCTCTCAATATAAACGAAGAGGGAGAGAACCAGATACGAGTCAAAACTGTCATTCAAAGCGACAATTTCATTCATGCCAAGGGTGACTTAATTTTCGAGACTATACAATAATGACAAAAGAAGAGGTTAAGACATATCTGAGCAACCATAGAATCGGCATATTGATACCGACGTACAACAACGATCAGACCCTCGAGGAGGTTGCGACCGAAGCAAGCTCTTATTGCGCCGACGTTCTGGTGGTAGATGATGGCTCGACCGATCAAACAAAGAGTATATTATCCCGATGGAAGGGGCAAATACATACTGTTTCATACGAGCAAAACAAAGGAAAGGGAAATGCCTTGAAAGAGGGTTTCCTATTGGCAAAATCACTTGAATTGACACATGTCATCACCATCGACTCGGATGGTCAGCACAAACTGAGCGACCTACCTCTATTCGTGGAGGCACACAAGAATCACCCCGATGCATTCATCATCGGAAGTCGCTCTTTCGATCATCCCAACATGCCTAACCAGAACACCTTTGCGAATCGTTTCTCCAACTTCTGGTTTACCCTTCAGACCGCCCATCGGCTACCCGACACTCAAACGGGCTACCGACTCTACCCATTGGCTGCCAATCACTACATGACACCATTCAACAAAAGGTACGAAGCGGAACTGGAACTGCTTGTTCGCAGTGCGTGGCGCTTGCTACCCATCGTCAGCATCCCTATCCACGTATACTACCCACCTAAGGAAGAGCGAGTCTCTCACTTCCGCCCAGGAAAGGATTTTTTCAGAATCAGCGTGCTCAACACGGTTCTGTGCATACTCGCCATCCTTTATGGATACCCTTCGATGATTATCAGATCTATTTTCCGAAAACTTAAAGCTCTTGTAGGATGAAACAGAAACTGCTAAATATCTATCATTTCTTCGAGAAAAAACCGACTCTGCTGAAAATCATCTTGGCAGCTGTCATCCTATTGCTCTCCGGATCACTTTACTTTCTCCGTTTCTCTGAAGATATAAGCGACTTCCTTTCCACGGGAAAAGATCAGAAAAAAATCGCTGATGCCTATCAACATGTCAACACAAGCAACAACATACTCGTTTTCATTGCCGCACGCGACACAACAGAAGGCTTTCGAGACAGTTTGATCTCAATAGCCAACGAATTGGTCGAAGAGATAAGCAAACGTGACACTGCCCATCTAACCAACGACATCTTCTATCGCGTAGCAGATGAGGAGATGGGAGAAATGACCGATTTCATCGTTCAAAACATGCCTTACTTCATGGACGAAAACGACTACAAGCGACTCGATTCCATCCTGATTGACGAATCAAAAATGCGCAATGAGTTGATTTGGAACCATGAGATGCTCTTCACCCCTGCAGGTGGATTCCTTCAGAACATCATGCTGAATGATCCTGTACATATCTCCAACCGAATACTAAAAAAACTGAACGCCACCTATCAAGAGAATCAGTTTAAACAATACAAAGGATACATATTCAACAAAGCAGAGGATGAACTTCTCATCACATTAAAGTCGGCCACGCCATCCAGCGAGACAAGCATCAACCGAATATGGGACCAAGCCATCGAGTCAGCTCAGACAACAGTCATGAACAGACATCATGGTGCATACGAAATCAGCCATATCGGAGCTTCTGTCATCTCACTCGAGAACGCCAACCAAATCAAGGATGACACCATCAAATCCTCTGCCATAGCATTGATTCTGATCACCCTACTCCTACTTCTATTCTACAAAGACATTCGGGCGATTGGACTTATCCTCTTCTCCATTCTCTTTGGAGCTCTGTTTGCCATCGGATTCCTTGCTTTGTTCAAAGACTCCGTTTCATTCATATCCATTGGCATCGGCTCCATCCTAGTCGGCATAGCCGTCAACTATCCGCTTCATTTTCTGGCACATCTGAAGGAGGGTCATACGCGAGAAGAATGTATCAAAGAGATGGCCAGTCCGCTTATCACCGGCAACATCACCACTGTGGGCGCATTCCTTAGTCTCGTCTTCATCAATTCCAATGCGATGAGAGATATGGGCTTATTCGCCTCCTTGCTTTTGGTCGGAACCATCCTATTCGTTCTGATCTTCCTACCTCATCTCTGCAAAAAGAGTCTGTTCAAACACAACACCAGCAAGAAACTGCTATTCGGGAAGATTGTCAACCATCCAATTGAAGAGAAGAAATGGATCGTCATCACTGTTTTATTGCTAACCATTCCTCTCGTCTATTTCAGCACACAGACAAAGTTTGAAACAGACCTTCACAAGATAAACTACATGAAACCGGAACAAAAGGAACGGTTGGACAAGCTAATTCAAGAGACTGAAAGCGGATTGCACAAAACCTATTGTGTATGTGAAGGAAAAACACGTGACGAAGCTCTTGAGAAATACGAGGCTCTTCGTCCGACACTCGATTCTCTGAAACAAAAAGGAAGAATCATTCGGGAGTCTGGCATCAGCATATTTGCACCATCCCTCACACAACAACAGATACGGGTGGAACGATGGAACAACTATTGGGATAAATACAGGGATTTCTTCATCGACGATTTAACCGAAATAGGCACGGAAGTAGGGTTCGACAAATCCTTCTTCAATTCCTTTATCAACAAAATAGAAGACACCATCTATGTCAAGGATAAAGAGCAATTCCGACCTATACAAAAAGCTTTAACCGACCTTTACATCTACGAGGATGCAGAAAAGACGTTGGTCTACACGCTACTTGAATCAGACGAAACGAATGCGACTGCCATCGAAAAGACACTCAACAACATCGATGCCAACATATACACGTTCGACAACCAATCATTCCTACAAAAGATGATTGAAAGTCTCTCCAACGACTTCAACAACGTGCTATTTATATGCGCTTTCATCGTATTTTTATTCCTTACCATATCATTTGGCAGACTGGAGTTGAGCCTTCTCGCCTTTATTCCTCTCACCATTGGATGGTTCTGGATTTTAGGTATCATGAACCTCCTCGACATCAGGTTCAACATCGTCAATATCATCCTTGCCACCTTCATATTCGGACAGGGCGACGACTACACCATATTCGTCACAGAAGGATTGATGTATGAATACACGCATAAAAAGAAAGTGCTGGCCTCTTATAAGAACTCAGTGATGCTATCAGCTTGCATTATGTTCATCGGTATCGGTGCCTTGATTGTTGCCAAACATCCTGCTATGAAGTCGCTGGCAGAAGTCACCATCGTCGGAATGAGCTCCGTCATCCTGATGACCTACCTCTTCCCTCCTCTTCTTTACAAATGGTTAACCACCATTAAGGGAAAGAATAGACTGATGCCTATCACGTTTAGAAACATAGGTTCCACCATTGTCAGTTTCACCGTATTCCTCTTTGGAAGCATACTGCTCTCCATCATCGGATTCTTCCTACTGACCATCGGAGGAAAAAGTGAATCTCACAAGCTGACCTACCACAAACTGCTATGCAACACCTTCCGAAGACTTGCCAAGCTGATACCTAACATCGAACATCATGTGACAGGTCTTGAGAACCATGATTTCAACAAGCCATCCATCCTGATTAGCAACCACCAATCGCATTTGGATTTGATGTACACGTTGATGTTGCACCCTAAAATCATCTGTCTAACCAACAACTGGGTATGGAACTGTCCATTCTACGGACGAATCATCCGTTATGCCGACTTCTACCCTGTCAGCGATGGCATAGAAAATGCCATGGACAAGCTGAAATCTGTTATCGACAGAGGATACTCAATTTTAATCTTCCCAGAAGGAACAAGGTCGGAAGACTGCTCCATCCTACGTTTCCACCAAGGAGCTTTCCATCTGGCAGATAAATTTAGAATAGATGTGGTTCCTATTCTCATCCACGGAATCGGACATGTATTCCCAAAAAGCGAGTTTTTACTTAGAAAAGGTAGAGTGGATGTGAAGGTGCTCCCTGCCATCACACCTGATAATGACATGCGAGGAGTGCTCGAAGTGAAGCGCACCGCCCAGCTTGTCCGCCACTACTACGAAGCAGAGTATGCTAAATTCGCAAAAGAGGTGGAGACACCAGACTATTTCAAGGATTTGGTTTATCATAACTATATCTACAAAGGACGTGAGATCGCATCGGAGGCGAAAAAGAACCTACACAAAGAAGGTCTCAACGAATGGGTCAACTCCCTACCAGAAACAGGAGAATACACCATCAAGGATTGCGGACAAGGCGAGTGGGCACTGATTGCCGCCCTCGTCAAGAAAGAACTGACGATCACTGCGATTGACAAGGATAAAGATAAAATTTCCATTGCTCAACATTGCACCTCCGTACCACAAAACCTAATCTACAAAGTAGAAGACGCGCCATCAACACCAAAGGAGGAGCAGAAACCTTTGGAAAGCAAGGCCAAAGCACCTGTCGCTCCAAAAGAAAAAGAAGAAAAGAGTGAAAGAAAAGAGACGAAAGAGCCGAAAATAAATGTTTCCACCTCCAATTCTTCAACCTCGAAGAATAAGAAAGGAAGTGAACGAAAATCCTCCAAAAAGGGAACGAAGAAGAAGAACGGACGTCGGAAATAACGAGGATTTTGTCAAGTCGGAACTATTGTGTATTTTCGCACCGATCATAATACTCTTTTACCGTAAAATATTGAACATGAAAAACATTAAAGCACTTATCGCGACATGCATAGTCGGCCTTCCCACCTTACTAGTGGCCAATCCACCATCCAACTACGATGGATGGGAGTTGGTGTTCAGCGATGAATTTGAAGGCAACTCATTAGACAAGAGCAAATGGAATCCGACCTACAACTGGGGACACACGCACAACCACCAAGCCTATTGCGTGGAAGAGAACGTATCTGTCGAGAATGGTCTGTTAAGAATAAAAGGGGAAGCAAAGAGGCATCCCAGTGCGCCAGCCACCTGCTCTAACGGAGGCAACACCTATTCACTCGACTACACATCAGGCGCCATCGACACGCAAAATAAATTCAAGGTGAAATATGGCTACATAGAGGGTCGTTTCAAGATGCCCAAGCAGTTGGGCACATGGCCAGCCTTTTGGACATTACAAGATGGATGGCCACCCGAAATCGACATCTTTGAAGTGCCTCACGCACGTACAGACCACCATTACTATCTCCATTACACCAATACCGACTGGTATGCCAGTCATGGTTCGGCATGGGATCATGAAGCCTCCTTCGGCGGAGTACAAAAAGGGCCGGATAAGTCGGCAGACTTCCACAACTATGGAGTAGCATGGAGTGAAGGGAACCTAAGTTTTTATTTCGACGATAAGT
>JAFRNH010000009.1 GCA_017430235.1 Paludibacteraceae bacterium
ATCAAAGGGAGCGAATATCGAAGGATGGCGCATTCATCACCAAGGGCGAATAGCAATTCGCCCGTACGTAGGGGCGAATTGCCATTCGCCCCTTTATTGATTATGCATCGCATGCCTGAAATTCGCAAGGAATGGCGAATGATGGAAGGAAAATTCATCAAAGGGAGTGCGCGAATATCGAAGGGTGGCGCCATCATCAAAGGGAGCGAATATCGAAGGATGGCGCATTCATCACCAAGGGCGAATAGCAATTCGCCCGTACGTAGGGGCGAATTGCCATTCGCCCCCTTTGTTAATCATGCATCGCATGCCTGGAATTCGAAAAGGATGATTTAAAGCGATCCTTATGCCATGCAGAAGGATTGTTGTCGATGTAATTTGCAATCATGATGTATTGATGCTGGTTTCTGATGATGATTTCGTAATAATTTCGTTGCCAAATTTTCATGCCGATCTTTTTCGACACCATTCCTTTGAATCCTCTGACGATGGCACCGATGGTTTGGGAGGGGGACACCATTTTGTTGGTGGCGTTCCCCTGTGTGGAGGTTGTAGAATCGGTTATTTCCACGATGGCATGAAAATGATTGGGCATGACGACGTAATTGTGTAGGCGGACGTTCTGACGAATCTCTTCCGTTTTTAGCCAACAAGACTCCACAATTTTTCCGAGATCGTTTAGAATCATTTTCTCGTTTTGTATTTCTCCGAATAGATATTTCATGTTTTTACAACAGATAGTGATGAAATACAAACCTTTCGAAGCATAATCATAATTTTTTAATCGGATGCTCCTCCGATTGTGTTTGGGCAGATTATTATACATTTTGGTACGATTTATTCATTTATGATGCAAATATAATGATTTTTTTTGATTAATGATGGGGCGAATTGCGAAGGGTGGAGCCATCATCACCATGGGCGAATGGCAATTCGCCCTTACGATGCGCGGTGGAAATACCCGTAGGGCCGAATTGCCATTCGCCCCTTTCTTAATCATGCATCGCATGCCGGAAAATGGGAAGGATTTGCGAAGGATGCTGCCATCATCACCATGGGCGAATGGCAATTCGCCCTTACATTTCCGTATGTCTTAAATTTTCCCTATCTTTGCAAACGTTATGCTAATTGAAAAATTTTTGATTGAGTTTTCTGATATATTGTTGTGAATGAAACGATTGAGATTGTTTTTTGTTGGAACTTTATTTGTTTTTCTTCCGATGACCATATCTGCACAAGATGTGGAGGTGGCGGAGTCTGATAGTATCTCGTCTGCAGACGATTCGTTGGATGAAGATATAGAGTCCATCAGTATGGATTCAGCAAGTGTGAAGAGTTATACGACGTTAAGTCTTCCTATAGATTCATTGTCCGATTCGCTAGTGGTGGCAGTCTACCGCAGTGGGTGGGATAGTGCGCGTGTGAACCCCTATCGCTTTCCGATAGATTCCATTCGGGATAGTTTTGTGGTGGATTGCCGAGGCTTTTATCCGCCTAATATCAATGTAGTCACTTCGGAGTGTGGCGAGCGTTGGGGACGATTCCATGCGGGTACGGATATGCGCTTAACTATTGGAGACACGATTCGTGCTGCATTTGATGGTAAGGTGCGTGTTACACGTTCCAATGCCTCCAAAAAGAAAGGTTATGGTTACTTCGTGATGATTCAGCATGCCAATGGATTGGAGACTCTCTATGCCCATTTGTCGAAGGTCTTGGTGAAGAACAATCAGAATGTGAAGGCAGGTGAACCTATTGGATTGGGAGGTAACACAGGAAGATCTACTGGACCGCATCTCCATTTCGAGTTCCGTTTCTTAGGTAACCCAATCAACACGCGTAATTTGTTGGAGATCACAGCCGATACAATGTATATGAAGGCCGATACTTACACCATCACAAAGAAAGGTTCCTTCAAAGAGTTCTATGCTTTCCTTCATAGCCCTGCTAAGTATCATAAGGTACGCAGCGGTGATTGCCTTGGTAAGATCGCCCGTCGTTATCATACGACGGTTAAACAACTCTGTCGGTTGAATCACATCAAACCTACTACAACACTACGTATTGGTCGTAAACTACGGGTTCGATAAGTTTTTGGATAAACAGTGTTTGATTCTTACAGGGACCTAAAAAGACAGATCCCGCGGTTATTGCTATTTCACGTAGATTTTTATTGGATGAGAATGCATTGTTGCTTGCCATGCTTATCTCTTAGTTTAAATCATTTTTCAACTGATTTATTTCTGTAAGATACGAAATCTCTTCTGAATTTAATCCAGCTTCTCGTGCAATATTATCCCATTGAATAGTAAAATCTTTTGCGGTAGAACGCCATGCAATATCATGGGATTTCTCTTTGATTTCGTCATACGATAATGAGCCGTATTTGCGTATGGATTCATCTAATGAATCTTTTTCATTCTTTGATAATTTAGCAGGATCGGCATCTTGCAGAGGACGGACATACATCCAATCTTCTATTGTAAAATATTTTCCAAGTCCTTCGGAATCTGTGCAATAAGAATCACCTCTCACTATTTTTAACATATCATATATGCGAGATGGTACAGGACCTGCATCCATTGCAATATAATTATCTCCTGTGATAGGTTGTCCCCAGTCCTTCAAATGTTGTCTGTCGGAAAAATATAGTATTTTAAAAATTTTATGAAAATCCTTGCGTTGTAATCGATTTGCTACATACAGCAGTGAATTTAACGCTTTTGATTTGTTGAATTTGATTTCCATAACTTGTAGAGTTTAATTTCGTTGCAAATTTAGGAATTATTTGTGAAAAAGTCAATTTCACCTTTTCTCCTATAGCTTTGAATATTTTCTTCAACACAATCTCCTCTTTATCGTCCATTTGCCTGAATCATATTGCGCAGATGATCGTTGAAGTCGTTGTTGTCTATCAACTCTTCAATCTTAAGATGCATTCTGTAGTGCCAATAGTTGTCAGGATTGCTCGGGTCGTTGATTCGCTCGTTGAAGGTCTTGTCCCAACGCACTTGATTGTCGGTCGCCATCCAGTCTTGTATTGGCAGAATCACCCAATAGGCTGGTGATTTCAGATGGTTCTCGATGATCTGCTGACAGATCCACGACTCGCAGAACTGTGGTGCCGTACCATACTGATGCAACTCATTGCTGAAGTATCGTTGTATGCTTTCACGTTCCTCTTCCCACCATTGTCGCATCGTGCTCATATCGTGTGTGGAGGTGGTGCAGACACACTCCTTCGGTATCGTGTTCAGATTCTCAAACTCCACATACATGGCTTTCGGCATACGTTGAATCTCCAAACTTAGTATCTCCAACTCCTTCATCACCTCTGGTACGCATTGTGGCACCATACCTAAGTCCTCGCCACATACCATCATCTGGGTGGCGTTGATGAGCGGTGTCAACTTCTCAATGGCCTCTTTCTTCCAAAAATCATTGTGACGTTGGTAGTAGAAATGCTCGTAGATTGTTTTCATTGCCTTCTGCAATGATGGATCGAGTGTCGGGTAGACGTAGCTTTGCTCTATGCTGATGCGAGGGTGATACTTACCCTTCTTTTGATAATCTTCGATGAAGAGTACCTGACAACAGAGGTAGTAAAGTCCCTTCTTTAGCTCTGCCACCTTCGGATCGTTGCCCAATGTCTTGTCTATGTTGGCATGGGTGCTGACCTCCTTTTTCAGTTGGTAGGAGTCGTCGCCATTTTTAATCAGATAGGTTTGCTTGATTTCCTCCTTCTGCTTGCCAAAGATAGCTGTCAGTACTGCTTCGTTAATGATAGGTTGACAGAACTTCTGCTTGTCGAACTGAATGCCAAACCCTTCAATCTCTTTGACTGACATAGGTAGGGCAGGGGCAAACTGACCCAGTAATCCCATCTTGGCGGTGACGGGTGTTCGGAAGATACGGAAGAATCCTAAGATATGGTCGATGCGATAGGCGTCGAAATAACAAGCCATCTTGTGGAAACGGTTTTCCCACCATTGATAGTTGTCTTTGGCCATCTCATGCCAGTTGTAGATAGGAAATCCCCATATCTGACCTGTCTTGGAGAAATAGTCGGGTGGGGCACCTGCACTTCCGTTGCAATCGAAGAGTTCGGGATGTTCCCACACGTCGGCACTGTGTCGGTTGACGCCGATAGGCACGTCACCTTTCAGTGCTATTCCCTTGGAGTGGACATACTCCACCGCTTCGGTCAGTTGCTTGTGCAGATGGTATTGCACGAAGAAGTGAATAGCCACATTGGAATAGGCTTTATGTGTAGGCTGACAATAGTCGTCTACCCGTTTTGCATCAAATTGAGCATCCTCCTTCCACTGTGAGAAGTCGGATGTGTTGAATCGGTAACGAAGATAACTGAAGACGGCGTAGGGCTTCAGCCATTGCTGATTTTCTTTGAAAAAAGCGATGAAATCGGCATTTTTGAAGGTGCTCTCTCCATATTGATCAAATTGTTCATGAAGAAAACTCCATTTGTATTTGTTGACAGCTTCGTAGTCGACGAAAATCTCTTCGTTCAAAGCTTTTTGTAGTTTCTTATAACGGTCTTTATTTTTTAGAGTGCCAATCTTTTCGATGTTGATATACATTGGGTGTAATGCATATACTGAGATGGCACTGTAGGGGTAGGAGTCGCGCCAGTCCCCATGCACGGTAGTGTCGTTGATGGGAAGTGTCTGGATGATGCGCTGTCCTGTTTTGAAAGCCCAATCAGCCAGTTTCTTCAGGTCGTTGAACTCACCGCAGCCAAAGCTCTCTTTGGTGCGTAGTGAAAAAACGGGAACAGCAGTGCCCGCACCCTTGAATTCGGGTAGACGGAAGTTGGGACAGGAGTCGTTGACGATGATCAGGTCGATGGCAGGAGAGAAATCGGGAGGTAGCAGACGGTTCTCGCCCTCTTCCCAGCAGATGATGCTCTCCTGTTTCGGGTCTCTGATGACGTATTTGTATTCCAATGGGAAGAAGAGTTTGTCTGCATCCAAGGTCTGTTGAAACCTAGGATAGGAAGATGTGTTCATCTCGACGGCATCGGTCTCTGTCCATTTGCCGAGGGCAGTGCAGTTGCCTATGATGGAGAGAGTGTGATTAAAGTTGACACTGGTGCTCCATGTGTTGAAGATGATAGGTACGCGTATGTTATGACTCTTTTTCTCTTTCGATTGATGGTTGCGGATGGCTTTTGAGAAGGCAGATGAAAGAAGCATGCGAGAGGGTGCAGGGGTAGGGTCGAAGCAGTCGTAGACCAGAATGGTGTTGTACTGCTTGTTGTCGAACGGACCGACCTCGTGGTTCATCTCCGTCTCCTCTTGTGTGATGACTCCCTCTTGTTCAATGTAAAAGCGGTATCTGAAGGAATCCTCCTTTGTGTAGAAGGTGATTTTCCATCCACTTGGCGTGTACTCCATAGGCAAACCCTTCTTGCCTTTGCTTTGAAGCGCTTTGATGTCACCTTCGATGAAAACCGTTTCACCGAAAGAGGAATGATATCGCAGATACAATGTGATTTTCATAAGCCATCGTATTATGGAAACAATGTTCCGTTAATTAGTTTTCTAAAAATCGGGAAGCCATCGTTGGATGGAGTCCCGTTATCGCTTATTGGTCCGCCTCGTCGGGAACGACCTCACCTTTTCGATAGTAGTAGATGAGGCCATACTCTTTGCATCTTTTCAGTTTCTCTTGAGGGGAGAGGTCTTCGAATTTCTTCTCCACCTCGTCCCAGATGTTGAGGATCAGTTTGTCCACCTCTTTGTTCATCTCGGCGACGTTCTCAATGCTACGAGAGGTGTTGTTTTGCAGAATCTTCTGGTTGTTGTACCCCTCGAGGAAGATGTCGTAGTGGACTCTCACCTTAGCGATGGCAGGGTTGTAGATAGGTGTTCCTCCTTTTGAGAGACGTTTCTGTTCGCCATCGATGATACGGCGTCCCCATTCGATGAGACCATCATCGGTATTGATGTCGGGGACAGTGAAGTTGGCTGGATCGAGTCCGTATAGTTCTTTGTATTCCGCCTTGATCTCATTGCGTTGCACGCACATGTTGAGCACTTGGATGAAGTGGGAGACATAGAGACGGGTCATTTTGGCTGTCTCTTGCAGTTGCTTGCTGGTTTTGAATTGGTTGTCACTGCATTGCTTGCTTTCAAACAGGGCGCGCTCGTAACGTACAAGCATGGTCTTAGCATCCTCCCAGTTTTTATAGGAGAAGGCAAGATCGTACAAGTCAACATAATCCCCCATATTGACCGCCTGTTGAAGGGAACGTAATCTCGCTTGATTGGTATTAGGTAATCTCCTGTATGGCATTTCAACTTCCTTCTTTTAAAATTGTCTATACGATTGGTTCTTCACCTTAGCTGATTCTACGCATTAGTTTTTCTGCCAGTTGATAGAAGCCGGCTTTGTCTGCCTCCGCTTTGTTTATCTTGCGAAGCGCATCAACTGCTTGACTGTAATACTCTTGCATCTTGCTTTCTGTGAATTGGCGAAGATGCAGCTTGTTGTAGATCTTGGTGATGGCTGTCACCTTTTCTTCCCTGTCAAAATTCTTCTTCGACAACCATTTCATCAACTCTTTCTTATCTTCTCCCTCTGATTGATTGATGGCGTTGATCAATAAGAAGGTTTTCTTATTGCAGCAGATGTCGCCACCAATTGCCTTACCAAAATCTTTTGTGTCGCCATACACATCCAATAAATCATCTTTCAATTGGAAGGCAATGCCGATGCCAATACCAAATTCGTAGAGGTATTGTGCATCTCTGTCGTCGGCTCCACCGCAGATGGCGCCTATCTTCATGGCAGCAGCCAATAGAACTGCGGTTTTTAGACGAATCATTTCAATGTATTCGCTGACGGAGACGTCGTTGCGGGACTCAAAGTCCATATCGTATTGCTGACCGTCGCATACCTCCGCTGCTGTCTTGGAGAAGAGTTTCAACAGTTTCGGAAGCATCTCTGGATTGCTTTGCTCGAGTAGTTGATACGATTTGATCAACATGGCGTCGCCTGATAGAATGGCTGTGTTGTCGTTCCATTTTACATGCACGGTAGGTTGGTTTCTACGCATATCGGCACGGTCCATGATGTCGTCATGTAATAATGTGAAGTTATGGAAAACCTCTAAGGCCAAGGCCGGCTTGAGAGCTCTCATAGGATCGCCAGAGAATAACTCACATGCCATTAGGGTTGTAAGGGGACGAATCCTTTTACCTCCCAGACCTAACATGTATTCAATTGGAGTATATAAGTTGCGAGGCTCAATATTCCAATTCAACTTTTTCAGTTCCTGCTCGAAAAGAGCTTGTAATTCTTTTGTTTCCATATTCTGTCAATCGTTTGAAGGGGTGTTGCCTCTTCTGGTTCTGTTGTAACTTCTATAACTGTCAAATTCAATTTCTACATCTGGCTCGATAAACTCTTGTCGAGGTTCGAGATTGAATTTTATGTATTTGATGGTCAGTCCTCTCTCAATCCATTGATTTTCATAGAATGTTTTGATGGAGAGGATCTTATCATCTGAAAAATCAGAGTGGTATAGATCATCGTTCTGAAAGATCACGTGGTAATGGTTGGCTTTCACCATCTCGCAGGTGTATTGAAACATGAAGTTGCTGTCAGTCTTCAGGTGAATGATTCCGTTTGGACGGACGAACGACTGGTATAGCTCCATGAATCGGGTGGAGGTAAGCCGCTTGCGTACCTTCTTCATCTGTGGGTCGGGGAAGGTGAGCCAAATCTCTGATACCTCGTTGGGTGCGAAGAAGGTGGGGATGATCTCGATGTTGGTGCGTATGAAAGCCACATTTTTCATTCCTTTCTGAAAGGAACTTTTGGCACCTGTCCACATTCTTGCTCCCTTGATATCCACTCCGATGAAGTTCATTTCGGGGTAGAGTTCAGCCAAAGCCACGGTGTATTCTCCTTTGCCACATCCTAACTCTAGGATGATGGGATGATCATTGCCAAAGAACTCGTTCCATTTGCCTTTCATCGGGAAGGGCTCTGGATCTCCTTGCGCTACGGAGTAGGTGTATTGAAAGACGTGAGGGAAGGTCTCCATCTCACTGAATTTCGCTAGTTTATTCTTTCCCATCTCACTCTTTCTTTGTTTGTTTGATTCGAATGCCTATCTCATGAATGCCTTGTAATGTGTCTGCACGCATTCCTTGAGCTAAATCGAAGTGATAGGTTCCCGCCTTGGGGAAACTGATCTCCGACAGAGCCATGACGGGCAGTTCGTACATCGATCCTGATGACTTGCCAATCCAGTGACCGTAGTTGTCGGCCAACACACATTCCAACGTGTCGCTATATTCTATGCCATCAGGAGAGACGGAGTGAAGAAAGAGCCAAAAGTTCTGATACTCATACTTGTCTGTGTTTCGAATGTCTACAATGATGTCGTATATTCCAGTCGTGTCTGTTGCAGAATAGTCGAAAGAGACAAGATCATTCTTGTACCAACCCTCTTTGCTGATGATCTTAGCGTCTTGGTACACCACGCCATTTTCGCAGCTTGTCAGCGAACCAGCGAGTGCGGCAAGACAGCAGATGCTGAGGAGTGTGAAACGAACCTTATTCATTGTTTTGTGAGTTTACTGGATTGTTATTTCTGTTATTGTTTTCTGCACCGTCGGATGAGCCGTTGTTGCGATTGTCGTTTCTTCTGCGGTCGTTTCTATGACGGTTGCGACGATCCCTTCTTCTGTTTTCATTGTTGCCATTGCCTTCGTTGCCCTCTTCTTGGCGATTGTTGGCTATTGGACCATTCTCTTGTGATGGTGCATTGTCTTGTGCTCCCTCAGCTCCCTCTTTGTTTGGACGGCGATCACGGTCGCGACGATTGTTGCGATCTTTTTTACGGTCGTTGTCGCGGCGGTCCTTGCGTTCCTCGTTGCGAGGAGCATTGTCGGATGGCGCATTGCTTTCCGACGCATTGACGGAAGAGTTGGCAGAACTTTCGTTGTTGCCTTCGCTCTCATTGGTTGGGTTGGCTTCTGCATTTTTGGCTTCGCCTCCGTTGCCACCTTTGTTTTTCTTCTTTTTCTTCTTTTTGTCGAAACGAGTCAGACTGTCTTGTCCTACCACGTTTCCGTAGTCGATGACGCGTTCCTCTTCGGAACTTTCCAACAATGAATCCACTTTGATGCCTTGTTTGTTGAGGGCGATGATCTCCTTCACACGCTCCACTGGTATGGAGACGATGTTGGCTGCCATGTTAGGGGCAGAGGAGTATTGCATGATACCACCGAAAACATCGGTTTTGAAGTGATAGAAGGTTCCATCTTTGCATTCCAAAGGAATGTTACGATCTGGAATGCTCTTCTGTGCCTCTACGTAGGCGTCGATTTCGAAGTTGAGGCAACACTTCAGTTTGGCACATTGCCCTGCTAACTTCTGAGGGTTGAGTGAAATCTCCTGATAGCGAGCGGAGCTGGTAGCCACAGAGCTAAACTTGGTCATCCAAGCCGAGCAGCACAAGGCACGTCCGCAAGGACCAATACCGCCGATACGTCCCGCTTCCTGACGTGCACCAATCTGCTTCATCTCGATACGTACGTGGAAAGTGTCGGCCAACACCTTGATGAGTTCACGGAAGTCCACACGCTCATCGGCAATGTAGTAGAAAATGGCTTTGTTACCATCTCCTTGGTATTCCACATCACCAATCTTCATGTTGAGTTTCAAGTCTTCAGCTATCTTTCTAGCTTTTAACATGGTGTCGTGCTCTTTCGCTTTAAACTCTTCGTATTTCTCCATATCGTTCGGACGCGCTTTCCGGTAGATACGTTTGATCTCCGTGCGAGTCTGGTCGATATGGTATTTTTTCATTTGCATGAGGACGAGTTGTCCGGTCATGGAAACGGTACCGATGTCGTGTCCAGGGGTCGCTTCCACTGCTACGATGTCACCTTTCTCGAGGGTGAGGTCGTTGGTGTTTCGATAATATCCCTTTCTCGTATTTTTGAAGGTCACCTCGACCAGGTCTGTGGCACTGGTTGATTCCGGTATGTCGCATAACCAATCGAAGGTGTCCAATTTTTGATCTGTTGTTTTGCTGCATCCTTTACGGTTCATCTGGCAGCTGTTGTTAAAATTCATATTATGTATATTGTTTACTATATTGATAACTAAGTTTTTACATTTTGATGAGCATGGTCATTTTCAAGGCGAGGTCGAAGAAGACGATCTTAGCCTGAACGTTTTGCTCGATATGGCGTTGAGCGGTTTCCAGTTCGGAGAGGAAACCAGCGATGTTTCTTTCGTTGATGAAAGGAGCGAAACGGGTGGAGAAATTGTTCTCCTGTTGCGTCATGTAGTTGAGTTTCTGCACATGCAGGTTGGAAATAAAGTTTTCGCGTACCATGCGTTGTGTATACTCCAGGAAGTTGATTTGCCGTTTTCTTCCGATTTTAGCGATATCTTCCGACCACTCTTTCATCTCCTTGGCTTTCCTTTGATAGCAGGTTCGCATGATGTAGACGAAGAGATTGAAGTATTCGTTTTCCTCTTGCGATGATTCTAGAATGTCGATGGCTTTGATAAGACTTCCGTTGGCAATGTGCGATATGTTAGACATCTCCGCCTCCGAAAGTGAGTACTTCGAACGTAGAGCGTTGGCGATATCATCTTCCGACAAAGGAGGAATGAAGAAACGTTGTGTACGAGAAGTGATGGTTTGAAGTAGTTTCTCGGGTTCTTCACTCACCAACATAAAGAGTGTTTTAGCAGGAGGCTCCTCGATGATCTTCAACAATTTGTTAGCACAATCCTCTTGCATCTTCTCTGGTAGCCAGATAATCATCACTTTGTACTCCGACTCGTAAGATTTGGCGCTCAGTTTCCTGAGAATTTCATTGCTCTCGTTGGTGTAGATGGTGCTCTGTTTGTTGTCTTGACTGATCAACTTCTCCCATTGCTCGAGGGTGAAGTAAGGAAACTCGGTGACGCATTTCCTCCATTCTGGCAGGAAGTCATCACATTTGACGGAGTCTGAGCTACGCGTGATGGGATAGACGAAATGCAAATCAGGGTGCACTAACTTGCGAAACTGTACGCAAGAGGGACAAGTGCCACAAGCATCCTCCTCAGTCCTGTTCGGACAATTCACATATTGCGCCAAAGCAATGGCGAGAGCTAACTTTCCGGTGCCTTGAGGTCCATGTAGCAAGATGGCGTGCGCTAATCTATTATCGCTCACTGCCTTTATGAATGTCTGCTTGATGGAATCTTGTCCGTATATCTCTCTAAATAACATCGCTATTACACCATAAAATGAAATTTTCTCCAAAGTTATGCTTTTTTGTTGAGAAAAAGAAACGAAAAGGAGAAAATGAGAATGTCGAGATTTTCTTTTCTGATTTACCCTATTCGCTATTTGAATTTCGAGGAATTTGGGAATTATCTAAAATCTTCGATGCCATTTGATTCCCTTGTCTATTTGCCGGTTGTCGGTCGGGCACCGTAGAGACGCAATGCATTGCGTCTCTACAAAAATCCCACGAAATGAATATCTAAAACCTACATCAAATAAAAATCACGCAAAAACTATTTTTTGTTCGAATAGTTTTCTTATTTTTGCAAATATGGGGCGAATTTGATTCTCCGAAAGATTGTTTAAACACCCCATTTTATCTAAATAAAAGGAATAATATGGCAAATTTGGATACCACCGATCAACAGATTCTTAAAGAGTTGCAACAGAATTCGAAACTTTCCACGAAGGAGTTAGCATCGTTGGTGAATCTTACACCGACTCCTGTTTTCGAGAGACAGAAGCGTTTGGAGAAGGAGGGGTATATCAAAAAGTATGTGGCTGTGTTAGATCCGGAAAAATTGGGGTATGGTATCATCGTGTTGTGTAGTGTGAAGTTGAAACAACACACACGCGAGAATGGTAACCAGTTTATGAGTGTCATCAATCAAATGGATCAGGTGACAGAGTGCTACAACATTTCGGGGGAGTATGACTTCATGATGAAGGTTTATGTCCGTGATATGAAAGATTATCAGGATTTCGTAATGAACAAATTAGGTAGTATCGATTGTATAGGTGGTTTACAAAGCATATTTGTGATTGGTGAGGCTAAACATAGTAATTGCATTCCAGTAAGATGAGTTCTATAACTTGAATTTATAGAACGCACCCTAAAAATGATTGAAAATGAGACGTCTTTTTTGCATTTTGTTAACGTTGTTATTCTTTGTCGCTCAGTTGAGTGCTCAGTCTGACAAATCGGATGCTCAACAGGTGTTGGAGAGTATGAATGTGCCTAACACTCAGTCGCTTGGACTGAATGGAAAGGTGAAATGTTATACGCTCGTCACTGAGACTGAGTACAAGGACTCATTGACCTCTTCCGAACATTTTTTCGTTTGCAAAATCAGTTTTGACACCATTGGCAACATGATAAAAGTTTGTAGTACGGAAGATACGACAAAAGGTGCTTATTGCTCTTTTAAATATGATGAAAACGGGAATTTGGTGGAGTGTTGCCGGTATGCGGTGGATCATGCTGTCAAACAACGAATGATCTGTCGATATACTGCTGATGGAAAACTAACCTATTCTGAATATCAGGATTATGATTGGTATGGTAGTCGACAGATGACCTCTCGTCGTACATCCCTCTACGACAAAGTGGGTACGAAAATAAGATGCGAAATCTTCACCTACGATAACGAGGGGAAGGTGCGAAACAGAAAGGTCTATCAATACGGGAAAACAGAGTTTGCCGAGGTCTCTGAATATGATTCCAACAATAAACTAATCCTTAAAACAAAAGAGAAGAGAGTGAGCCTGATAGATGATTTTGACGATCCTCATTTCTTTGTGCTTGGAAAAAACAGAGGGTTCGACCAAGTGGTTTTTGACGAAGTGGGCAATATGACCAAACGCACTCGCTTCTACCTCGACCGTATAGAACGATTCAGTTGCCAGATTGAATATTGGTAAAATCTTCGTTAATAACCATCTAAGCGCATTGCCCCATAGGGGCTCCCTTTTTATTAGATAGCGCATCCCTACCGGGGTATAGTATACAGAGGATGAATCTAGAAAATTTGAAAAAAATAGCGTATTTTTGCAGAAAAAATTAGTATGATATCGGTTGACGGGTTGACTGTTGAGTTCGGAGGCACGACTCTTTTTGAAAATATATCGTTTCAGGTAAACGAAAGTGATCGCATCGCCCTTATGGGGAAAAATGGTGCGGGTAAATCAACATTATTAAAGATATTAGCGGGCATACAAAACCCTACCAGAGGAGCAGTAACCGTTCCGAAAGGTACGGTGGTGGCATATCTTCCTCAACATCTGATGACGGAAGACCATCGTACGGTTTTTGAAGAGGCTTCTTTGGCTTTCTCGGAATTGTTCGAGATGGAAAAGGAGATAGAACGGTTGAATAAAGAGCTATCGGAACGAACTGATTATGAGAGTGATGACTATATGAATCTGATTGAACAAGTTTCCACTTTAAGTGAGAAATATTATTCAATCGAAGAGATTAACTATGAGGCTGATGTTGAAAAAACATTGTTGGGACTAGGTTTTGTGCGTGAAGATTTTAACAAGCCTACGAAGGAATTCAGTGGTGGATGGCGCATGAGAATTGAATTGGCCAAGATCCTGTTGCGAAAGCCTGATGTTATTTTATTGGATGAGCCAACTAATCACTTGGATATTGAATCAATCCAATGGTTGGAGGATTTCTTGATTGAGAGCGCGAAAGCGGTGATTGTGATCTCTCACGACCGTGCTTTCGTCGATCATATAACTACTCGCACCATAGAGGTGACCATGGGTAGAATTTACGACTACAAGGTGAATTATTCTCACTATTTGGAACTGCGTAAGGAACGTAGAGAGCAACAGCAAAAAGCATACGATGAGCAACAGAAGATGATTGCCGAAACCAAGGAATTCATCGAGCGTTTCAAGGGTACCTACTCCAAAACATTACAGGTGCAGTCGCGTGTGAAGATGCTGGAGAAACTGGAGATCTTGGAGGTGGATGAGGAGGATACTTCAGCACTTCGATTGAAGTTTCCGCCTTCACCTCGTTCGGGTAGCTTCCCAGTGATAGCAGACCGTGTGGGAAAATCCTATGGCGATCATTTGGTTTTCAAGGATGCGTCGTTTACGATTGCGCGTGGCGAAAAGGTCGCTTTCGTAGGTAAGAATGGTGAAGGTAAATCCACTATGGTGAAGTGCATCATGAACGAAATCGAACATGAGGGTAAATTGTCGTTGGGACACAATGTGATGATTGGTTACTTCGCACAGAATCAGGCCTCTTTGCTGGATGGGGAACTGACGGTATTCCAGACAATCGATGATGTGGCGAAAGGTGAGATCCGTAATAAGATCAAGGACCTTTTGGGTGCGTTTATGTTTGGTGGCGAGAACTCAACAAAGAAGGTGAAGGTGCTTTCTGGTGGTGAACGTACACGTTTGGCAATGATAAAACTGTTGCTTGAACCTGTTAACCTTCTTATCTTGGATGAACCGACGAATCACTTGGACATGAAGACGAAAGACATCCTGAAATCTGCCTTGAAGGATTTCGACGGCACGTTGATTGTGGTTTCGCACGACCGTGACTTCCTGGATGGTCTGGTGACGAAGGTTTATGAGTTCGGTCATAAAAAGGTGACGGAACATCTAGAGGGCATCTATGAGTTCTTGAAGAAAAAGAAGATGGAGAATCTTCGTGAGATAGAACGCAAGGACCGTTAATCGATTCATTTATTTCAATCCTTCTAAGCCGACGCATACACCGTTGGCGAAGAATCCTATGTGCTTGTCACTTAGCTCTGTGATGGTGTAGAAAGGTTGCTTTTCTCTTCCTTTCTCAATGGCTATGATTTGGTCGTCGGAACCATCCGATTGCAGAATGTATGTCCCGATTTTTATCATCCCCACATTGCCGAATCCTTTGTATAATTTGCTCTTCTCAGGGTCGCATGATACCCAGCCGAATTTAGGGCTGAAGAGAGGATGATCCAACGTGCAGGTGAGGCTTCTTCCGCTTTTGAATCGGTAGGTGACAAAGTCGATGTGACTCTTTTCTGTTATAGCCTTTACTGTGCTTTTACTTGTCGTGTTGCTTGTTGTGAAGGACAATATTTCATCCCCTTCTTTTATCTCTTCGATGTTTTTCTTGGAACCATCCGCCATCGTTATCTTCGTCCCTTTGGCGAGACAATGCACGTCTATTCCGTCGAAATAGATTTCCGTTATAGCAGTGTCGTCATATTTATCGCCCTTATAAACTTCCATGATTTCGAACTTCAGTTTCCAATCAGGATAATCTTGCTTCAGAATCCAACTAGGAATATCAGGAACGCTATCCCCGATCGTACCGATTTCGAAACGTTGTTCACCCATGATGTCCTTCAAATTTAGGATGGCAATGGGTTTGTTATCTTTGTACACTTTCAGTTTTTTCACTCGACTATTCTCCTTGAAAGCTTTCTGACTTTTCACGTAGCCGTTTACGACGATGATGGTGGTTATTCTGGGTGAACCTCCCTTGAACTTGTAGGTCAGGTATTCCCCAATTCCGTAACCTTCCACGCCTTCCACCCAAGCAGTTCTGTAGTTCAGATCGTGTGCGTTACTAGCTTTGTAGTTGACTGCACCCTGTGATTCCAATTGGCTGGAAGCGGTGACGGCATAGGGTCCTCCGCCGCAGTACCAACTACATGCAGCACCAATAACATCCCAATAACTTTCCTTGGTTTCGTCGAATATGCTTTGTTCCTCTTTGGTAAGTGTATTATAGTCGAAGTCCTTCTGTGAGGCTCTTTTCATTAGTTTGTTGAATATCTTACTATTTTTCTCAAAGTCTATTTCTTTGACTGAATCGGGTTGGAAAACTGGCGTTTTTTGCGCTAATGCGCCTAGAATGTAACCCCAAAATGTCAAGATGAGAAGTATGTTCTTTTTCATGTTTTATCCTCCTTGTTTTTCAATTATTTACTAACCATTTCCCTAATTCCGTTAGGCTTATGCCTCTCCTTTTGGCATAATCCTCTTTTTGATCAACTCCAATCTTGCCAATCATGAAATAGCAAGCTTGAGGATGTGAGATGTGAAGTCCGCAGATGGAAGCATTGGGTTTCATGGCACCATTTTCAGAGATGGATACTCCAATATCTTTTAGTTTCAGTAGTTTGTTTGCCTCAAAGATAAGAGATAAGTCGGGTAGTGAAGGGTAGCCGAAGGCAGGACGAATACCTTCCGCTTGTGTCTGTTGTGCATATCCCCAATACTCGGTTCGGATTTTCTCATGCAACCATTCGGCAGTGGCTTCCGCCAGACGGTCTGCAACGCTCTTGATGAGTAGGGAGGTGTAGTCATCGCCCTCGATTTTCAAGCGTTCCGCCCATTCATCTCCCCCATGCACTGTAACGGCAAAGAGACCGATGTAATCCTCTTTTGGAGAGATGAAATCAGCCATGGAGAGGCAATAGCCATTCCGTTCACCTGGATGTTGCTGTCGAAGCATGGGGAGATAGAGTTCTTTTCCCTCTTCATCCGTGATGAGGATTCCTTCGTCTTGACTATGAGCCTTTGCAAAAAATAGGATGGCAGACAAATCGAATATTTTTTCGACGATTCCTTTTCGGAGAATCTCTTTGGCGTCTTTCAGTAGTTGATAGGCCTCGTTTGCCTTCTCCTTCTCTTCAGGTCTGAAGCGCATCAGCCATTGCACTTTGCAAGCCTCACAGTCGCACAGCGTGTCGAGACCTTCGTAGTTGCCCGTCAGCCTCCATGCATAGAAAAAGTAACTCCAATCGATTTTCTGCAGAACGGGCAAGAAATCGATGTGCGAGAGAATCTTTCTCCCTAGGAATTGAGGTGTGGTCGGTTTGTACATAATAAAAATAAAGAAGGGCAGACGTTGGTCCGCCCTTATACTATAAGCATCAACTTAGTTAGTTGCTACAGGACTTTCTAATTTTCTGCGCTCGCCAAGTGTGTTGGTGATTTCGTCCATTTTCTCTTGGCTCAGAGGGTATATTGCCATGACCGCTGCACCGATGATAGCGATGGCGGCTGGGATGATACTCATTAGGTTGATGATGCCTGGTATGGCACCTTGGATGGCTACAGAGTTTTGTCCGTCGTAGTTATACATACCAAGAACTAATCCGATGATGGCGCCTGCGATACCACCACCAAATTTTGTAGCGAAAGAGCCGGCGGAGTAAACCAGACCTGTGGCGCGTCGGTGGTTGACATATTCGGAGTAGTCTGCTGCATCGCCCAACATGGTGAAGAACAAGGTTGGAAGAATAGCAGCGGCGCACTCGGAAAGTGCACCGATACAGAAAATGGCCACGGTGTCTTGTGCACCGCAGAAATGAAGAAGCGAGTTGATGATAGCTGTGATGCCGAGGGCGCCAATAAACAAATTTTTCTTGCCGAACATTTTACTCAAAGGTGTTGTGGCGGCAGCTCCTGCGATAGATGCGAGCATTAATACGGTCATGTATACACCCGCCATCAACTGATTGTGAATGTAGTGGGTGAAGTAGATGACAGTGATGCCTTGCTTCATGTTGTTGTAGATATTGAAGATAAGACCGACCACCAAAAGAATGACCCAGGGCTTGTTTTGAACTAAGTCGGAGAGATCATCGGCGAGGTTAGTCCTTTGAGAAGCAGGAGGCGTAACTCGTTCTCTTGTGAAATAGAAGGTGATGAAAAGACAGAGAATCAGCACAATAGAAAGTGTGCCGATTGCTTTGCTATATCCTTGACGTTGATTGATGATAGTGAAACTATCAGCTGTGATGTTTTCTTCACCCTCTACATGGAAAACGGTAGGGACACCAGCCTGTATGGAGAAGCTTTTTCCGACAGTAAGGGAGTCTTTTTCGTTCCCCACCATTAAGAATTGAGCGATTCCGTTTTCTGTTTGAATTCGGGCGTTTTGCACGTCATTTGGGGACGAGACTGTGATCTGATATTTGGCAGTCTCCAATTGCTGAACATCGATGGTTGGGTTCACATTACCGAAATAGGCCACCAAGAATAAAAGGGAGCCTTGCACGAGCATACCTCCGGCGAAGGCACCCACCATGCGGAAGGAACCGATGCTGGTACGCTCTTTGTCATCGCCTGTCATGACAGCCATTAGGGCGCCATACGGAATGTTGTTGGCCGTGTATATCAGTGTGAATAAAATATAGGTCACGTATGCGTAGACAATCTTCATGTTGGGGGACCAACTCTCTGGACAGATGTAGAGTAGGGAGAGAATGACACCCAACGGAATGGCTGTCCATAAGATCCAAGGACGGAATTTACCATATTTAGACTTGGTTCGGTCGCCGACGACACCCATCAAGACATCCGAAACTCCATCGCTGGTTCTTACCACCAACATCAATGTGGCAACAATTCCAGGAGCTAAACCAAACACATCTGTGTAGAAAATCATCAGGAATGCTGATACACCCCTCCATGCAATGTTTGCAGATGCGTCGCCCAATGCGTACGCAATTTTCTCTCTTAGAGATAATTTCTCAGCCATCTTTACTTTAATAATTAGGTGGGTTGAATAAATTCATTTCGTGGAATTTCTGAAATCGTTTCGTTTTTTGTGGAGACGCAATGCATTGCGTCTCTACGGCGATCAATGCCGAAAAAAATAAAACACCGAAAATTTATCAATCCACAATTGATATTAAATTTATTTAAACGGTGAATTTATAAAAATCACCTTTGATTAATACTGTGTCTTTCTTTTGAATTAGGACATTACAAAGGTAGAAAAAATATTGATATCACCAATCATTTTAATTGTAGCACCTCATTCGTCAGTTGCAATGTACAGTGAACGTCACCATTCTCCATCGCCTCTCTTTTTGAATTTTTATTGAATATTTACACATTTTTATGAATAATTATGTAAAATGATGGTGGTCTCTATTTTATAATTCGATTATAAATTGTAATTTTGCACCGTTTTTTCCGAAGAGGGTGTTTCTCTGATGGGAAAAGATGAAAAGGAAGGTTAATTACATAAATATAAGTAAAATAGAAAGATGGCATTTAATTTTATTACGGCTGAAGAGGCAGCATCTTACATCAAGAATAATGATGTAATAGGAATAGGAGGATTTTCATCAGTAGGTACTGTAAAGGCAACCACCGCAGCATTGGCAGTGAAAGCAGAAGCTGAACATGCGAAAGGAAATGAGTTTAAGGTGGGTTTGATTACAGGTGGTTCGACCGGAGATCAGATTGATGGAGCTCTTTCACGTGCTAAGGCAGTGAAATTCCGTACTCCTTTTCAATCGAGTAAAGATATGCGTAACGCTATCAATAAGTGTGAGGTGCAATACTTTGACATGCACTTGTCTCATGTAGCGCAGGATCTTCGCTATGGATTCCTCGGACATCTTGATTATGCTTTAATCGAAGCTGCAGATATCACAGATAAGGGAGAAGTGGTGTTGACTACCTCTGTCGGTATTACTCCTACTTTGGTAGATAAGGCCGATAAGGTGATCATTGAGTTAAATGCACATCATCCAGCAAAAATCAATGGAATGCATGATTTGTATGAACCGATTAATCCTCCTCATCGTCGTGAAATTCCAATCTATACTCCATCCGATCGTGCAGGTTCTGCTACGTTGAAGGTGGATCCTAAAAAGGTACTTGGCGTTGTAAAGACAGACTTGCCTGATGGTATCGCTCAGTTTACACCTGTAGATGCTGTAACAGCTAAGATTGGTGAAAATGTAGCTAACTTCCTATTGAGTGAGTTGCGCAGAGGTATTATTCCAAGTGAGTTCTTGCCATTGCAATCAGGTGTTGGTAATATTGCGAACGCAGTGTTGAGTTCATTGGGTAATTGCGATGATATACCTGCATTTACGATGTACACGGAGGTGATTCAAAACTCAGTTATTGATTTGATGAAACGTGGACGTATCACTTTCGCAAGTGGTAGCTCATTAACATTGTCTGACGATGTCTTGATGGATGTATATGCTAATTATGATTTCTTCAAGGATAAGTTGATGCTTCGTCCGCAAGAGATCTCTAACAACCCAGAGGTAGTTCGTCGTTTAGGTGTGATTGCCATCAATACAGCTCTGGAGGTGGATATCTTCGGTAATGTTAACAGTACCAATGTTTTGGGTCAGAAGATGATGAACGGATTGGGCGGTTCTGCTGATTTCTCACGTAACTCATTCTTGTCAATCTTCACTTGTCCATCTGTTGCCAAGGGTGGTGTAATCTCTGCTATCGTTCCTATGGCTAGCCATATCGATAGTTCAGAACACTCAGTAAAGGTGATTGTGACAGAGCAAGGTGTGGCAGACTTACGTGCAAAATCACCATTGCAAAAAGCAGAGTGCATCATCGAAAATTGTGTTCACCCAGAATACAAAGAGTTGCTTTGGGATTATTTGAAGTTGATGGCTGGAAAATGTCATACTCCAATGACCCTTTCAAAAGCGTTGAATATGCACCTCGCATTCGAACAAACAGGCGATATGCGTAATACAAAATGGGATTAAGAGGAAGGTCGGTTCTAAATTGAAAATTTTGCGATTCATTTTCGGTATTGGTCACCGTAGAGACGCAATGCATTGCGTCTCCACAGAAACGAAACGATTTCAGAAATTCCACGAAATGAATTGATAGAACCTACAAAAAAACGCACATTTTTTAAGAATATATTTGATGGAAAGGATGTTTTGCTCAAAAACGTCCTTTCTTTTTTGTAAAAATTCCTATCTTTGTCAGAATTTTGCTTTGTTTAAAAGGTGGGTTTTGTAAATTTGCCAGTTAAACAAAAAAATAGTAAAAAATGTGGATTGATAGAACCCACTTTAAGATAAGAAATAGGAAAATGAGAAACATTGTAACTAAGTTTATAATATCATTAGTTTGTATATTCTTAACGAATAATGTATTGGCAAAGGTCTCAGTGCCATTTACAATGTCAGAGAGTCTGTTTAACGATGGATTTGTCGTTGTCAATTCAGAGGGAACAGCAGAATGGGGGCATCCCGAAATTGATGGCGCAGGATTGTTAGGTGTATGTGTGGGTGACTTCTTAGGCGGATTCAATTGGAAAGATAAGTATGTGGATATTGCTTTTGATGGAGTTCCTGATAAACTTACCTTCTCTGGTGAGTCGGCAGCATTAACAACGGATATTGAATGGTACGTTAAAGAGAGTTCGAATGGCTCTTCTTGGAGTAGTAAAATCTGGAGTGCGGATACAAGAATGGTGAATGATGTTTCTATCCAATTGTCTCCAAGTACACGATATGTAAGATTATGTTATTCAGGAAACTTTAGAGCTTGTTTCTCTAATGTTACGATTTCCTCAAGATATCGATTGAAGGTTATTTCTAATGGGGAAACTATTAGAGATGAATATTTGAGTGCGGGTACTGCACTGTCGATCTCAACTCCTACGGATATTCCTAGTTGTAAGGTGTTTGATGGATGGGATCGGGAGGTGCCATCTACTATGCCAGCAGAAGATTTAACATTGACAGCACAATTTTCAAGTGAAAAATATATTTCAACCTTCCAACTGTCGAATGCAGAATTGGGCGTGACTCTTCCTGATTTTACCCAAACATTCGATTGCGATGCTACTGTTTCTGTTGAATCACCAAGTTTGAAAGGTTATACGTTCCAAGGTTGGTCTCCTTCTTTGCCAACAGTTGCTACAGCAGCTATGGATGGGGTAACTTACGTTGCTCAATGGATTCACAACCTTTATCAGTACAAGGTCTATACGGATGATGCAAACAATCCATTCCTTTCAGAACAATTTCATTACGAAGATGCCATAGCTCCATTGGAAACACCTGTACGTGATGGCTATGATTTCCAAGGTTGGGATGCTGAAAATCCAACCACCATGCCAGACCATGATGTGACGATTCGCGCATTGTGGGAACAAAAGAGTCACCGCTTTGTCGTCTACTTCGATGATGCGGATTCTACAGTCTCTACGTTGTATTATGGTGATCCAATCACACCACCTGCAACGCCTTTCCGCCCTGGCTTCACCTTCGATGGATGGGACAATGAGATACCATCCTTCATGCCAGATCATGACGTGGTCATTCGTGCTAATTGGGTGGCTTCCTCTTATCGCTTGGTGGTCTATCTGACAGAGTCGGATTCAACCGTCACTAACAAAGAATATGGTGAGGAACTTTCTCCTCTTGAAACACCTTCACGAAGAGGTTACGCTTTTGTACAGTGGAGCGTCGATTTGCCTGCTACTATGCCTGCTGCCGACGTGATCGTCAGAGCCATTTGGCAGAAGTCAACCTATACCATCACCCTCATGTCGGATGGTGAAGTGTTCTATTCCAAATCATTTGGCTACCAGGATACAGTAGATATGTCGGGCGTTAGCAACCCTTCAAAAGAGGGATATAAATTTATAGGTTGGAACTTGGAATTCCCAACTTATATGCCAGATGAGAATCTTACATTCGAAGCAGTTTGGAGAATTGCTCCATATCTGTTGATTCTCGAAAAAGATATCTATGATCCGAGTCAGAACGACACACTTTCATTTGATTATAAGGAACCTATCACGGGTGTTCTCGATCCAGAAAGAATCGGTTACACATTCACTGGATGGAGTCCTGCGTTGCCTGATTCTATGCCAGCCAAGAATGTAACGGTAACGGCACGATGGACACAAAACACTTATCGTTATGTGGTATATAATACGGATGATGACTCCACGGTTGTTGTTCTTCGCTATGGCGATGAACTTCCTGTGTTGAAGACACCTTCTTACCGACCAGGTTACACTTTTGAACGTTGGGATGTTGAGCAACCAGGCACCATGCCAGCTGATAATTTGACAATCCGTGCTATCTGGTCTCAAAACACCTATCGCTATGTGGTATATCGTACTGAAAATGATTCTGTTGAGACACTTTACCACTATCAAGATTCGATTCCTGCACTTGAAACCCCTTCGTTGAGCGGTTATGTGTTTGAAAAATGGGATAAGGAGCCTATCTCGTTGATGCCAGATGGTGACTTCGTAATCAGAGCAACTTGGAGCTTGGCTGAATATCAACTCATTCTAACTAAGGGGTTGGATTTCATTCCAGAAGCAGATACCATTTCTATTCTATATAAGAGCGTCGTGAGTGTGGCAGATCCTTCTCATGAGGGTTATACCTTCGAAGGTTGGACACCTGTATTGCCAGACTCTATGCCGGCAAACGATTTCTTATCCACAGCTAAATGGAGTAAAAACAAATACCGTTATGTAGTCTATTTCACTGAATCAGACTCTTTGGTAGAGAACCTTTTCTATGGAGAAACATTGTCTCCATTGGAAGACCAGTCTCGCACGGGATTCACCTTTGAGGGTTGGAATAAAGAACAACCAGCCACCATGCCAGCTGCCGATTTGACCATCAAGGCAGTATGGAAGCGAAATACTTACAAACTAGAGTTGCTCGTGGATGAATCCGTCTATTTCACACAAACATTTGAATATGGCGATACCATCCAACTGACTGATTATACAGATCCAAGTAAGCCAGGTTATAACTTTGAAGGTTGGAGCGATGAGTTCCCTGCCATTATGCCAGCACGCGATCTTCAATATACTTCACAATGGTCGGCTAAGAAATATTCATTAGTGATTATCCATGACTTGGATCAACCAAGTTTGAATGATACATTCTATTATTATTGTGATGAGTCGGTTTTGCCAGTTGACCCATTACCAAAAGAGGGATTCTCTTTTGATGGATGGAATGATGAGTTCCCAACCAAGATGTTGGCACGTAATATGATTCTTGTCGCACAATGGAAGGCTAACACCTATACCATCAGCTTCATGAATGCCGACACCATCTTCCTTCAGAAAAAATATCAATATGGAGAGACCATTGACTATAGAACATTAACCAAACCAACAAGAGAGGGATATTTCTTCCTCGGATGGGGAACCGCTCCAGTTACCATGCCAGCAGAGGATGTGGAACTGAATGCACAATGGTCTGCCAATGCATATAGCATCGTTGTTGTGAACGATATGGATGATGCCTCTCAGAATGACACCATCTATTATGAATATGGAACCACCATCGCACCTTTGACTGCTCCAACTAAGGAAGGATATTCATTCGAAGGATGGGATGTGGAACTCCCTGCTACCATGCCAGACAACGATTTGAAGGTGGTGGCAAAATGGAAGATTAACACCTATACATTGACTACCCTTGTCAATTGTAAACCAAAGACCTATTCATATACGTATGGTAATCCTATCTCGCTGACAGACCCATCGGAAGAAGGATATGAGTTTGACGGATGGTCTGATCAGATTCCTGCCATGATGCCAGGTAACAACCTATTGCTCATTGCCGATATGCGTTTGTTGAAATATAACTTCATCACAATCGTTGATGAAGATACAACCATTGTTCCATACAGCTACAAAGAACCTGTTGAGAAACCAGCAGACCCTGAGAAGGAAGGTTTCACATTCCTTGGTTGGATTGGAACAATTCCTACGGAGATGCCATCGAAAGATGTGCTCGTAATCGCCTCTTGGGAACGTAACACCTATACTGCTTCATTCGTTGTGGATGAAGACACCTCAATCTTTAATTACTCCTACGAGGATACTATCAAAGTACCAAAGGTGACACCAAAAGAGGGATATTCATTCATAGCATGGGATAAAGAAGTGCCTACTACTATGCCAGCAGAGAACCTTCTCTTTACGGCAGAGTTCACACCTAACAACTACTATCTAGTAATCATTTCGGATGACGATACACTTTCATCCAAATATACTTATGGCAGTGAAATCGCTGAAGTGGAAGAACCAGTGAAGGTTGGTTATACCTTTGATGGATGGAATAAACAGATTCCAGCCACCATGCCAGCTTACAATGATACCATCATTGCTAAGTGGCTCATTAACAGCTACACAATCACTTGGATTGATAACGACACCGTGGTAGAAAGCTACCAATACGGCGAACCAGTAAAAGTGAAAGACGATCCTGTTCGTGAAGGTTATACCTTCTTAGAGTGGGATAGAGAGGTGCCTGCTACCATGCCTGCAGAAGACCGTGTGTTGAATGCAGTGTGGAGTTTGAATAGTTATGAGATCACATTCGTAAATGGCGAAAATGTTGAGACATATAAATATTCGTATGGTGATACAATCCATTTGGTAGATGATCCGAAGAAGGTAGGATATGAGTTTGCCGGATGGAGTCCAGTCGTACCTGCTGTGATGCCAGACAGTTCCCTTTCAGTAGAGGCGCAATGGACGGCGGTTGATTACCAATTCGTTGCTATTGTGGATGAAGATACGGTGGTTGCTCACCAATATCATTACATGGATTCCATTCAGACATTGGATGAGCCAGTCAAAGAGGGATATGCCTTTGCAGGATGGTTGCCAACAGTACCAGAGGTTATGCCTGCAGGAGATGTTACTGTTGAGGCTCAATGGTCGCTTGAGTATTATAATCTGGTTAAGATCGTCAACCAAGATACCGTATCCATCGTTTATGGATATGGAGAGTCGGTGGCAGAGATCGCAGAACCTACTCCAGAGAAGGGATATATATTCGTTGGATGGAGCGATTCCATTCCGACCAATATGCCAGCGCACGATGTTGAAATCGTCGCTTTGTGGGAGTCTGTGTGGTATGATTTGACAATCGAAGTTGATTCACAATTGACCACTTATCAATATCATTATGGAGATACAGTCGCAGCATTGACAGAGCCTGAGAAGGAAGGATATCTCTTCGCAGGTTGGTCGGATGAGGTGCCAGTCACCATGCCAGCTGAGAATGTCACATTACAAGCTATATGGATTCAGAGTCATTTCATATTGAGCTTGGTGGATGAAGACACAACACGTTTGGAATACTCTTACGGTCAGACCATAGAGGTGGAGGATCCACAGAAGGAGGGCTTCACCTTCCAATCATGGATGCCAGAATTACCAGCAACCATGCCATCACACGATGTGCTTTCGGAAGCAATGTGGACACCAAACACCTATAGCCTTGCAGTCATAGTGGATGGCGATACAACAGTTACATATTACAACTATCAACAAAAGGTTGCTACACTTGCAGACCCAGAGAAAGAGGGATATACATTCAGACAGTGGAGTGATACTGTACCAGAGACTATGCCAGCGCAAGATCTCTATCTGACTGCATTGTTTGATGTAAACAACTACACCATGACATGGCAGATTGGTGAGGACTCTGTTTTGAAGGAGAGTTATGCATTTGGAGATACCATTAATGTTCCGGTAGTAAGTGAGCGCGAGGGCTATCAGTTTGAAGGATGGTCTGACACAGTGCCAGTCACCATGCCAGCAACCAACGTTACACGTTCAGCTGTATGGGCAACAGAAAGCTATCATGTCTATGTTGTAGTAGCGACAGACACCTTCACGTATGAATACAGATACGGAGAAGTCGTTCAAGCATTGATCATGCCAGGTGTGGTGGGATACACCTTTGCAGGATGGAGTGATACCTTGCCAGCCTTTATGCCAAACCATGACATTACAATAACGGCTGATTTGCAACCAAATGAATACAACATGGTGATTGATTATGGCGATTCGACAGTTGTCATCACCTATTTCTACAATGACACGATACCAGCAATCGAAGATCCAGAGAAAGAGGGATATACGTTTGTTGGATGGAGCAATGAGGTGCCAGAATTGATGCCGAACAAGAATGTGAAGTTGGAGGCAATTTGGGAAAGAAACAATTATCAGTTTGTTACGATTGTCGACAAAGACACGACGTCTCAGGTTTACGGTTATGGTGAA
>JAFRNH010000047.1 GCA_017430235.1 Paludibacteraceae bacterium
AGGATACGACTGTCCACTGCGTCGCTGACATCAAGGCTCCATCCGCACCTGTGGTCAATGCAACATGCGGTGAGGCCACTGTTAGCGGACCTGTCAAGTCAGACAACCCTGCTTGCGAGGGTGATGTAACCTACACATACACCTACACGGACTGTGCGAACCACTCAAACAACTGGGTATACACCTACCACGTAGTCGCACCAGACTTCAAGGACTCAATGCCTGCTGATAAGGATACGACTGTCCACTGCGTCGCTGACATCAAGGCTCCAACCGCTCCAGTGGTCAATGCAACATGCGGTGAGGCTACTGTTAGCGGACCTGTCAAGTCAGCCGACCCTGCATGCGAGGGTGATGTAACCTACACATACACCTACGCGGACTGTGCTGGTCACTCAAACAACTGGGTATACACCTACCACGTAGTCGTGCCTGACTTCAGCGACTCTATTCCTGCTGATAAGGATACGACTGTCAACTGTGTGGCTGACATCACGGTTCCTACAGCTCCAACAGTCAATGCTGTTTGCGGTGTGGCAACGGTTAGCGGTCCGGTTAAATCAGACGATCCTGCTTGCGAGGGCGACGTGACTTACACATACACTTATACGGACTGTGCGAACCACTCTCACGACTGGGTATACACCTACCATGTAGTGGTGCCTGACTTCAATGATTCTATTCCTGCTGATAAGGATACGACTGTCAACTGTGTGGCTGACATCACGGTGCCTACAGTTCCAGAAGTGAACGCTGTTTGCGGTGTGGCTGAGATTAGCGGTCCTGTTAAATCAGACGATCCTACATGCGAAGGTGATGTGACTTACACATACACATATACGGACTGTGCGAACCACTCTCACGACTGGGTATACACTTATCACGTAGTCGTGCCTGACTTCAACGATTCTATCCCAGCCAATGCAGATACAACTGTTAATTGCGTGGCTGACATCACACCGCCTACCGCTCCTGTAGTGAACGCTGTTTGCGGTGTGGCTACGATTAGCGACCCTAATAAGTCAGACGATCCTGCTTGCCAGGGCGATGTGACATACACTTACACATACACCGACTGTGCAGGTCACTCTCACGACTGGGTATACACTTACCATGTAGTCGTACCAGACTTCAACGATTCCATCCCAGCCAATGCGGATACAACTGTTAATTGCGTGGCTGACATCACAACACCTACTGCACCTGTAGTGAACGCTGTTTGCGGTGTGGCTAAGATTAGCGGTCCGATTAAGTCTGACGATCCTGCTTGCGAAGGTGATGTGACTTACACTTACACATATACGGATTGTGCAGGTCACTCACACGACTGGGTGTACACTTACCACGTAGTCGTACCTGACTTCAACGATTCTATCCCAGCTAATGCGGATACAACTGTTAATTGTGTGGCTGACATTACAACACCTGCTGCTCCATCAGTCAACGCAGTTTGCGGTGTGGCTGAGGTTAGTGGTCCGGTTAAGTCAGATAATCCAACTTGTGAGGGTGATGTAACATACACTTACACATATACGGATTGCGCAGGTCACTCACACGACTGGGTATATACTTACCACGTAGTTGTACCAGACTTCAGTGATTCTATTCCAGCCAATGCTGATACGACTGTTAATTGCGTAGCTGACATCACAACTCCTGCCGCTCCAACAGTCAACGCAGTTTGCGGTGTGGCTGAGATTAGCGGTCCGGTTAAATCAGACGATCCTGCTTGCGAAGGTGATGTGATTTACACTTACACCTATACGGATTGCGCTGGTCACACCAACGACTGGGAATACACTTACCACGTAGTCGTTCCAGACTTCAATGATTCTATCCCAGCTAATGCAGATACAACTGTTAATTGCGTGGCTGACATTACAACTCCTACTGCTCCTGCTGTTAACGCAGTTTGCGGTGTGGCTGATGTTAGTGGTCCAGTTAAGTCAGATAATCCAACTTGCGAGGGTGATGTAACATACACTTACACCTATACGGATTGCGCTGGTCACACCAACGACTGGGTATACACTTACCACGTAGTCGTTCCAGACTTCAGTGATTCTATCCCAGCAAATGCTGATACTACTGTTAATTGTGTGGCTGACATTACAACACCTGCTGCTCCATCAGTCAACGCTGTTTGCGGTGTGGCTGAGGTTAGCGGTCCAGTTGTTAGTGATTCTCCTACTTGCGAGGGTGATGTCACTTACACATATACTTACACGGATTGTGCAAACCACTCTCACGACTGGGTATACACTTACCATGTAGTAGTTCCAGACTTCAGTGATTCGATCCCTGCTAATGCGGATACAACTGTCAATTGCGTGGCTGACATCAAGGAGCCTATTGTTCCAACTGTCAATGCAGTTTGCGGTGTCGCAACGGTTAGTGGTCCTGTAATCAGTGAAGCACCAGAATGTGAAGGTGATGTAACATACACCTATACCTACACTGACTGTGCTAACCACTCTCACGACTGGGTATATACATGTCACATTGTTAAGGAGAACCCTGTTATCCAAAGTGTTGGACATGAAACAAGTTCAACTATCGCATGTGTTGGTGACACAATCGTTCCAGAAGCACCTAACGCAATAAATAGTTGCGGTGAAAATGTAATACCAACATTAAACAAGATTGAAAATTGGGTAGCAGGAAAAGAGAATGTACAAGGAACTGTCACATACGAATATCACTATTCTGATTGTGGTTTAAATAGTACATGGAGTTACACCTACACAATCAATGACACAGAGAAACCTAGTATCCAAAGTGCAAGCGACACAACAATGTCTATCGTTGCATGTGATACGGTTAACTTCTTATCTACGCCAACAGCAATCGACGAATGTGGCGTTGAGAAATTGTACTACAGCATAGATGGAGAAGAATTTATCGAATACCAAGGATCCGCTTCACATAACTTCCCTATCGGAACGACAGAAGTTAAGTGGTATGCAACCGATCCAACAGGTAACATATCTGACACATGTGTACAGAAGGTAACCGTAGTTGATGTCAAGGCACCAACACCTATATGCGATTTGGATACAATCAGAGTTAAGATTACAGAGAATTCAACCTACTTCGATTCTATCACATATCAAGAGGCTGTAGAAGCAGGATTGAAGGCACCAACCTACGAAGACGAATGTGATGGTACAATTGTAGCAGAAGGTTCACGAGAAGACAATCAACCAATGGAGAGCATCTATCCATTAGGTGAGACAATCATCAATTGGACATATACAGACAAGGCAGGCAACAGCAGTCAATGTCCACAAGTCTTGATTGTTGAAGGCTGGACCATAGAGCCACTCACTTGTCCTGGCACATTAGACGGAAAGGTATTCTCATGTATCGATGATATACCAGAAGCTTACAAGACATTTGATGAGTTCAAAGCCAATGGAGGTTACATACCAAACGAAAGAAAGATCATATTAGACTCATTCCGTTCTGAAGACATTCACAACAATGACAGTTGCAATATGACTGTAACTCGTATCTATCACGTAACCGATCTTCGTGGCAATGACATCACATGCGAAGAGACTGTATCAGTAAGAGATACAATAGCACCTATCTTCGACAGAGCATTGCAAGATACTGTGTTAAGTTGTACAGATACTATATTTGACATTATCAGCATCAATGCAACCGACAATTGTGATCCATCTCCAATCATCGAGATTAAGGAGACTAACAATAGAAATTTGGATGCTGAGGACTATGCATATTACAATTACGAAATTGTAAGAACATACATTGCAAAAGACCGTTGTGGAAACACTAGAGAGCAACGTCAGATGATTCTCGTCAGAGATACCATCAGTCCTAAGTTGGATGTTCCAAGCGATTGGGATGAGTACGATTTAGCTGATCTTGAAGGACATTGTACATTCAAGATTCCAAGTTACGCAGAAAAGGTTAAAGCATTTGCTTCAGATAACTGTTCTGAGAGCTTGACAATCGTACAAGTACCAGCAGCAGGAACTATTGTAAGTGAGCCAACAGATGTTATGATCTATGTATATGACGTAACGGGCAATGTTGACAGTTTGAGCAAGAAAGTATATGTTCAATATGCAAAAGAGATTGCCAAATTGTATGCAACAAATGTTGATTCATGTATCACCGATGATCAAGGTATTTCATTGGCAAGTCAGAAGATCAGATCAGCATCTGGAAGTCTCGTAATTATCGACGATTGGACTCATGAGAAAGTAATCATCAATAGTACATTTGCATACGAGTACTATCGTGGCAAGGAGCCTAAGGTTGAGAACTTGATGTTCAGTGATAACGAGAAGACCTACTGGCACCTATTTGAGGATGTTGCATCCATCTTCGGTAGTTCGGACAAAGCTGCAGCGGAATTGACGAAGTTGACACAACGCAGTGAGTCAGGTTACTACACAATGGTCGTTACCGATACAACGTCAGGATGTTCCGATACAGCTACTATCTTCGTCAACATAAAAGAGCGTCCTAAGATCTCTCTCGAATCTGCGGTCGTATCCATCTGCGAGAAGAATCAGGTTGACTTAGACCCATACATCAATTGCATTGACAATATGGGAGCAGACAGTTTGAGAACTTATTGGAAGAAAGATGATCTATTATTTGACTTCAAAGACTCAGTAAGAGGATTAATTTCATACAATGACAATAATCTGTCGGCAGTTCTATATGCAGAAAACGAATGTGGTACATCCTCATCACTCAACACGCATTTAGCATTCTGCAATAACACAGGATTCCAAATGACGACGGAGGATTCACTTGCGTTCCTTGACAATGATTCTATTGCATTAGAATTATTACGAGCTAACCTCTTGTTCTCAAGAGACTCTATCCTCTTCGATGTACACAAGCGTTACAAACCAGAGGAGATCTTCATTCAAACAGATCCTAACGATCCTGCAAGAATCTGGTTTGGTGAGAGTATCTCATTGTCAGCTGAGACGAGATATGATTACAAACAATTGACATGGTACAAAGTGGTTGGAGACTATGACATGAAGGAATTCAACAGTGCAACAGAACACGAAGAGTTTGTCTTCAACAATTGGGATGACAGACCAGACCAAGTGCTTTCTGTCATAGATCGTGGAGAGAGTACAGAGATTAGCGATTCGCCAATAGACACATCCTACTACTACGTAACCATTACGGATGGTGTATGTCCTTCTGTACCAAGCGGATTAACACGAGTTGCAGTATTGGATGGTATACCTACCGCCTTTACTCCACATACGAAAGATGGCTTGAATGATGTGTTCATGAAACATCATCACGTAGTAATCTTCGACCGATATGGACAAAAGGTATTTGAGGGAGACAATGGATGGGATGGAAGCTTCCGAGGAGGCATAGCTGATCCAGGAGTCTACTACCACCAAGTAAGAATGGGTAACGGAACCTACATTACAGGAACCATCGAAATCATTAAGATTAAATGATAATTCATACGAGGGGGGGTCAAGATTTTTCCGAGCTTGACACCCCCTCAAACTTTATCTGTACCAGAGCAAAACTATAAACATCAACGATACATTTAACCTATCGACAGAATTTTAAAATAAATCATTTTCTCTACCCACAAGAAAACTTTATTTGAGAATACGAATTTGTCACAAAATCACTATCTTTGCACGATTTAAGAAATGTATTAATAATTTTCGTCTTATGAAAATAGCATTCATCGGCGCCGGCAATATGGGAGGCGCCATCGTAAAAGGCTTATACCTTAGCAAGGCATGTAAAGCAGACGAACTTTTCGTTGCTGATGCCAGTGAGGAGACATTAAAGAACATCTCCAAGATTAACAAGAACATTTTCATTACCACAAACAACTGCGAAGCTGCTAAAAAAGCAGATTACATTATTATTGCAGTTAAGCCATGGTTGGTGGATACTGTTCTTGATGGTATTAAATCCGCTATTAACCCTCATCAGACGATTATTTCCATTGCTGCAGGAGTTGAATTAAGTCACATTGCAGAAAAAATCGGAAAGAACTATTCTTTGTTCAGAGTGTTGCCAAACACAGCGGTTGCACTTCTTGCAGGAATGAATTTTGTCAGTTCACTCAATGCAAGTCAGGAGCAAGAATCCTTTGTTTTAGGTCTTTTCAACAAGTTAGGTCGGGCTATTACCATTCCTGAGAAACAAATGAGTGCATTCACAAACGTATCCTCTTGCGGAATTGCTTACGCACTACGTTACTTACGTGCAGCTACAGAAGGAGCTGTCGAGTTAGGTATTCGACCAGACATAGCACAAGAAGTGATTGCACAAACCATGATTGGAGCGGCAGAGTTAATTCTTAAGAACAAAACAAATGCAGAATTTGAGATAGACAAAGTCACCACACCTGGTGGATGGACAATCAAGGGGCTTAATGCAATGGAAGAGTACGGCTTCACCAACGCCGTCATCAAAGGCATTAAAGCGAACAATTAACTCACGTATAACCTTCACTAACTTATATATTTTTATGGTAAACGAACAAATCAAACAAATAGCTTTGCGCATGAAAGGTTTGCGTGAAGATCTTGAGATGACAGTAGAGCAAATGGCAGAGATTTGTGCCATTGAACCTTCTGAATACGCTGCCTACGAAAGTGGAGAGAAAGACATTCCTGTCAGCATTCTTCACCGAATTTCGCAGAAGTGTAACATTGAGATGACAGCTCTTCTTTTTGGAGAAGACCCTCACATGAACACCTATTACCTCACACGTAAAGGGAAAGGTACTGCCATGGAACGCACAAAAGCCTACAAATACCAATCTTTGGCTGCTGGATTTATCGATCGCAAGGCTGATCCGTTCATCGTAACAGTAGAACCTAACGATGCACCTATTCACCTAAATTCACACCCAGGTCAAGAGTTCAACATGGTATTGGAAGGCAGTATGCTCATCAGTATCAACGGGAAAGAGCTCACACTCAACGAAGGAGACAGCATCTACTTCGACTCAAATAAACTTCACGGAATGAAGGCGTTAAACAACAAAACCGTCAAATTCCTCGCAATCATTTTATAATCGATTTTTTTCAAAGCTACATATATGGTAGAACGATTTGTCAATAGAGTGAAGTTCGATTCTTACGAGGACTTCAAAGAGAACTTTAAACTAGTAGTACCTGATCACTTCAACTTCGGATATGACGTTGTGGATGAATGGGCAAAAGAAGAACCCAACAAAGTGGCGCTTTGTTGGACAAACGACAAGGGAGAGCACATTGATTTCACGTTTGCTGATATGAAACGCGAAACAGACAAAACGGCCGCTTATTTTCAATCGTTAGGTATTGGTAAGGGTGACATGGTGATGCTTATCCTTAAACGTCGCTATGAATTCTGGTTTTCCATCATTGCTCTTCATAAAATTGGTGCAGTTGTCATTCCTGCCACTCACCTTTTAACGAAAAAAGATATTGTTTATCGTTGTAATGCGGCAGATATCAAAGCAATCGTTGCTTACGGAGATGAGATTATCACAACGCACGTCAACGATTCTGTGGCAGAATCTCCATCATTAAAATTCAGAATCTCCATTGGTCCTCTCGTTCCAGAGGGATGGGAAGATTTCCACAAAGGAATAAATTCTGCACCTGCTTTCGTGCCACCTGCACGTAACGACAACGATGATATGATGTTGCTATACTTCACATCAGGAACAACTGGCAACCCTAAGATGGTGGTTCACTCATTCACCTACCCTCTTGGTCACATCGTAACGGGTAAATATTGGCACAACTTGAATGAGAACTGCCTACACCTCACAGTTGCCGATACAGGATGGGGTAAATGTGCATGGGGTAAACTTTATGGACAATGGATTTCTGGTGCAACCGTTTTCGTGTACGACCACGTAAAATTCAACCCTGCCGATATGCTCGCTATCATAGAGAAATATCATATCAATTCATTCTGTGCACCTCCAACCGTCTTCCGTTTCATGATGAAAGAGGGTCTGAAGAACTACGACCTATCCTCCTTGAAGCAATGCTTCATTGCAGGAGAACCATTGAACCCAGTTATCTATCAAGATTTCTACAACGAGACTGGCATCAAATTGATGGAAGGATTTGGACAAACAGAAACCGTTGTTTCCATTGCCACCTTCCCATGGATGGAGCCAAAACCAGGTTCTATGGGAAGACCTAATCCAATCTTCGACGTCGATTTGATCGCTCCTGACGGTCATTCTGTAGAGGATGGAGAACATGGAGAGGTTGTCTTCCGTCTCAAAGGTGGTCACCAAATCGGTCTTTTCTTAGGATATTACCGAGACCAAGAAAAGACAAACGAATGCATTGCAGGTGGTGTATATCACACAGGTGATATTGCATGGCGTGATGAGGATGGATATTTCTGGTTTGTCGGACGTACAGATGATGTCATCAAGAGCTCCGGTTACCGCATCGGTCCATTCGAAGTAGAAAGTGCATTGCTTACCCACCCAGCCGTTTTGGAGTGCGCCATCACAGGTGTTCCTGACGAAATCCGTGGACAAGTGGTGAAAGCAACCATCGTTTTAACAAAAGAATACAAAGGCAAGGGTGATGCCGACTTAATCAAAAACATTCAAGATTACGTTAAGAAAACGACAGCGCCTTACAAATATCCTCGTATCATAGAATTCGTGGACGAAATGCCTAAGACCATCAGTGGTAAGATCAAACGTTCCGAATTGAGAGATAACAAGAAATAAGAATAGAGAATGAAGAAACGCATTGCAGTAAAGATTGGGAGTAACGTATTAGCTGCGAAAGAGGGAGGATTGGATTTATCCCGAATCAAGCAGATTGTTTCCCAAGTGTCAACTTTGCACAAGCAAGGATTTGAAATCATCATGGTTTCATCCGGTGCTGTGGCAGCCGGTCGTTCGTTGATTACGGACGACAAGTTGGATGCTGTTTCTGCTCGTCAATTATTCTCTGCCATTGGGCAAGCGAAGTTAATCAACCATTACCATACCTTCTTCGAAGAGGAAGGTTTGGTTTGCGGTCAAGTACTAACCACCAAAGAGAGTCTCAGTACACGTTCCCACTACCTAAATCAGCGCAACTGCATGGAGGTGATGTTACAACACGGGGTGGTGCCTATCGTCAACGAGAATGACACCATTTCGGTCACCGAACTAATGTTCACCGACAACGACGAATTGTCTGGTATGGTAGCAACAATGATGGGGGCGGAGAAATTAATCATACTGAGTAACATCGATGGTATTTACAATGGCAATCCGTCTGATGCAAATTCTTCCGTCATTCGGGAAGTATACCCAGGCAAACGAGATCTTTCCAACTATATACAGACCTCCAAGTCATCCTATGGAAGAGGGGGCATGCAAACAAAAACTCACATAGCAAGTAAAGTGGCTGACGAGGGACTTGAGGTAATCATTGCCAATGGAAAGAAAGATGACATTCTATTAAAACTATTAACCTCAGACGAGGATGTGGTCTGCACACGTTTTCTACCTTCCAAAGAGCCAGCCACTAGCATCAAAAAGTGGATTGCGCATAGCGACGGATTCGCACGTGGAAAGGTCATCATCAACGAAGGAGCCAAGCAAGCCTTGATAGAAGGAGATTCAGCATCATCCGTCTTGTTCGTCGGAGTGGTAAGAATCGATGGAGATTTTGAAAAAGATGATATAGTGAAAGTAATGGACGAAGAGGGCAATCAACTCGGTGTGGGTAAAGCACAATACAAAAGTGACGATGCACGGAAATTGATTGGTAAAAAGGGCAAGAAACCGATTATCCATTGCGATTACTTATATTTGTTTTAATCTAAATTACGTCAGAAACATGGATCTAACAACTATATTCAAAGATGTACAAACTGCATCCAAAAGCCTCAACAAGGTAACAGACAGTCAGATCAATAACATATTGAACTCACTGGCAGATGAGGCAGAGAAACAAGTCGACTACATTTTATCTGAAAATCAAAAAGATTTGGACAAAATGGAGAAAAGCAACCCTATGTATGATAGATTGATGCTAACCGAAGAGCGTATCAAAGGTATAGCGTCCGATATCAGAAATGTTGCCACTCTCCCCTCTCCTCTTGGAAGAACATTAAAAGAGACTGAACGTCCGAATGGATTAAAGATAAAAAAGATCAGTGTTCCCATGGGTGTGATTGGCATTATATACGAAGCTAGACCTAATGTTAGTTTCGATGTCTTTTCCATCTGTTTCAAATCTGGCAATGCATGTATCTTGAAGGGAGGAACCGATGCCTACAATTCAAACGTAGCCATCGTAAACATCATCCATTCTGTTCTTAAAAAGAACGGATTAAACGAAAACATTGTAGCCTTATTACCAGCAGGACGTGAAGCCACCGGAGAGTTGCTAAATGCAGTGGGATATGTTGATTTAATCATACCAAGAGGTAGCGCAGGACTCATCAAATTTGTAAGAGAAAATGCCATGGTTCCAGTTATCGAAACAGGTGCCGGAGTATGCCACACATACATTGATGAAGAGTGCGACCTTACAATTGGAGCCAATGCCATCTTTAACGGCAAGACGCGTCGTCCAAGTGTCTGCAACACACTCGACTGTGTTTTGATCAACGAAAAGAGGTTAAACGATCTTCCTTTCTTATGCGAGAAACTGGCTACTAAGAATGTGATTATCTATGCCGACGAAGCATCATACAAAGCATTGGAAGGAAAATATCCTTATTTGGAACACGCCACACCAGAGCACTTCGGACTGGAATTCATGTCATTGAAGATGGCCATTCGAACCGTAAAAGACATTCATGCCGCATTGGAGCATATTGCACAATATAGTTCAAAACATAGCGAAGCCATCATCAGTACGAATGAAAAAAACATCGCATTGTTCGATCAGATGGTGGATGCTGCATGCGTCTATACAAACACATCTACTGCATGGACGGATGGAGCACAATTCGGACTAGGCGCAGAGATCGGTATCTCCACTCAAAAAATGCATGCTCGTGGTCCTATGGCATTGGAGGAACTCACCACCTGCAAATGGATTATCAAGGGAAATGGTCAGGTAAGAAGTTAATCTCACAATTCTCAAATATACAAGCATCGGTTTTGAGAAACCGATGCTTTTTTTTATCAAAAAGCAAATCATAAAAATACCCAATAGAAACTTGCAAAAAGAAATTATTTTCTTTACTTTAGTCGTGTAATAATCAATCGGATTTTTCAAAAAAAAATCTGAAAAGTCAAACAATTTAATTTAATTAAACATGGAAGGAATATTATTATCACTATTGCTTGGTGCCATAGCAGGATTCTTAGGCAGCAAAATTTTCTCTGGTTCAGGTAAGGGACTTATACTAGACATTATCATTGGTATCGTCGGAGGAGTTTTAGGCGGTTGGATTTTTAGTATATTGGGAATCAGCTTCGGAGGTATCATCGGTCAATTAATTGTAGCCGTATTGGGTGCCATCCTTTTATTATGGATTATATCCAAGCTAAAATTATAATTCTTTCTTGTTAGAAGGCACAAAAGACGTACAATCGTACGTCTTTTTTTATGAAATATTATAGAGCACACCATAAGAAAAGATTTCACAAAAGTTCCCATCGTTTTTATCATAAATAAGAGAATAAAGGCGTACCTTTGCACGTCTTTATTTGTACATAATATATATGATTAACTTTTTAAAAACCTATGCCCTGTTCATCTCAATGATGATAGGTATTGTATTCCACTCCATATTCACCGATATCTCTTTCATCACGAAATATTTCATGGATGAACCCCTGAAAGACATTACCTTTATCACCAAATACATGCTGTTCGTTATGTTGTTCATCGTCTATTGCAAAGTAGACATTCGACAATTCAGATGGAAGCCATGGCACATTTACCTACTAATCATACAATTCACCGTTTGCATGCTTGTCTATCTACTATTTTTCAAGTTTGACATAAACGTAGCGGAAGGAGCCTTAATATGCCTTATCGCGCCAACTGCCACATCAGCGCCAGTCATTACGGGATTATTGGGTGGTAATGTGGAGGGACTAATCACATATAGCATCTCCAGCAACTTATTAGTGGCTATTTTCGCCCCATTCTATTTCTCATTGATTGGTGCACACGGAGCAGGTGTGGAGGGACTCACCTTCCTACAATCTTTCTACATCATCTGCGGCAAAGCCTTTCCTTTGATCTTCGGACCATTCTTATTGGCAGCCATTCTCAAATTAATCATTCCTTCCATTCACGATTATTTCAAGAAGAAACAAGGTATCTCTTTTTGGTTATGGACCATCGCATTGGTATTACTAATGGCACGAACAACAACAGATTTGATGAACTTAGACAGAAATCAAATCTACTCTGCCTTCAACATTGCTATTGTCTCATTAATAACCTGTATGGCACAATTCACATTCGGTCGTCGAATTGGAAAGAAATATCATAATAAGGTAGCCAGCGGACAAGCCTACGGACAAAAGAACACCATTCTGGCTATCTGGATGGCTCAAACCTTCTTCTCTCCTATCGTTGCCATCGCACCCGCCACATACGTTTTATGGCAAAACCTCATCAATTCCTATCAGTTATACAAACACAGACGAGGAAGGAGAAAAGACCAAGATTAATCGTTATCTTCATTCCAAAAACAAAAAACCTTCGAATAGACATCTATTCGAAAGTTTTCCTATATGCTATAAAATGATCTTTAGCTAGGTTCTAACTCACTTCTTTTTTATTTGGGATTGTGCCGCTTTAGCTATAAAGTGAAGACGATTAAGCACATTCACCTCACTCACACCACCATCAAAATCCAAGAAGAGAATATTCATATCTGGATATATATCTTTTACCTTCTTTTCAATACCCTTTGAGATGACATGATTAGCAATACATCCGAATGGCTGCAAACTAATAGCCGCATTGATGCCACGCTCTGCAAACGAAGCCAACTCTGCAGGGATAAGCCAACCTTCACCAAACTGAGCAGCCAAACTAACTATCTTCTCTGCACGTTTAGCCTCCTCGTGGATATTCGCTATCTTCTCATAATAACGGAACTTGGAAGCTGCCTTATCTACCTTTTTCTCTATTCTTCGAATCATGCTTTCGCCCAACAATGTCAGCATTCTCTGCTTAAGGGAGCGTTTCACATCCAAGTAGCTGGTTTCATTAAACTTAGCATTCGGGAAGTATTGAGTGAAAAACTCATTTAAGGAAGGGATAACCGGTTCAATACCCTCATGCACCAACCAATCCACTACATGTTGATGTCCAAAGGAATTATATTTAATGAAGATTTCACCCACAATACCGATTCTTGGCACAGCTTTGGTCTGTGTAATAGCTTCGAATTTTAAAGCAGCCTCTTCCAAATACTTCAACAACTGACTCGTTTTTTTCAACGGAATGCAAGAGACTCCTTTCTGAATATATTCATCCTTGATTTTCTCAGCCGCACCTTTCTCTTTTTCACGGACAGCCGCTGCATAATACATTTTTGCGATAGCATCCGAATAGAAAAGCATATACAAAGTGATCTTAGCAGCCTTCTTAATATCAGGAGTGAAACCAGACTGTTCGTTGATGGTGTTCATAATAGAGACCGACACCACTGGTATATTCTCATAGCCAGCAGTTATCAGAGCTTTTTTAATCAACGCGATGTAATTCGTCGCTCTACACTGACCACCCGTCTGAGTTATCGCAAATGTTATATTATTAGGATCATATTTGCCTGATTCCAATGCACGGATACAATCACCCACCACAAGCGTAGCAGGATAACAGATCTCGTTATTAGCATATTTCAATCCCAATCGAGCCGATTCTGCATCACTCGATGGCATGTTCTCCATTTCGTAGCCCATCAGTTTAAACACTGCAGGGATAAACGGTGAATGGAACTCAGAGAAGAACGGAACTAGAATCTTTCTCTTTCCTCTATCTGAGACTGTATATTCAGGAGTTGTCTTAAACGGTGATTTAGCCGCTTCTATACCTTCATGCTTGAATTTCAGTGATTCAATCAAAGAGCGAATACGCAAACGAAGAGAACCTGCATTATTCACATCATCCACCTTCAGCAAGGTCAAGTTCTTACCTCCCTGTTTCAATATATCACTCACCTCATCCAAGATAAAGGCATCCGGACCGCAACCAAAGGAGGTCAACTGAACAAAATGAACATTTTTATCCGTATTGGCTACCCATTGAGCAGCCTTCATGATTCGGTTCATATAAGACCATTGTGGGATGATATGAGAATTGGCAATCGATTCATCCACTCCACGAACCACATCTTCCGTGATGACATCCACGCCAAATGAGGTGATGATCTCAGAGACCTTATGTTGAATAAGCGGGTCATTATGATATGGACGACCAGCCAAAAGAATCACAAAACGATTCTCCTTCTCGGCCTTATCCAATAGTTGTACAGCTTTATCATGAATAGATTTCACATAGCTGTTTTTAGCCTCCTTTGCCATTTGAAAGGCTTTTTGAAAAATCTGCTCGTCGTATTGATCTTTCAACAACTGAGAAAGATACAATCGGCACGACTTCATCAATAACGTATCATCCTTGAAATTGATGACAGGGGCATCCAGCGGAATGTTGTATTTCGCCTTCGTATTGATGGCGCTTTTCAATACATCCGAATAACCAGCCACCACCGGACAGTTGTAACTATTATTGGATTTAGGTTCCATCTCCTCGTATACCACATACGGGAAGAAGATGCGATCCACCTTTTTAGATACCAAATCAAAGATATGTCCATGAACCAACTTAGCTGGAAAACAGATGTTATCAGCCATCACTGTGTTCAATCCGGACTCATAAATCTTAAATGTTGAACGAGCGGACTTCTTCACCTCAATACCACATTGAGAGAAGAGGATGTACCAGAACTGATAATTCTCATACATATTCAAAACACGAGGGATACCGATGGTGAGAAGCGGATTCTTCACCATACCCTTCGTACTGCTTTTGAAGGCTTGTTCACTCTTATATAGACTAAGGTTGAAGGCAACACGACCCTTCTCACCCTTATTGGTATAAACTTTTTCGCACTTATTACCTGAATAATAGGTTTTGCCATTGGCAAACACATTTTTCAGAATCTGGCAATTATTTTCACAACCCACGCAACGCATAGGTTCCACCGTGTATTCTTTCAAGTCAACCACCTCGTCCAAGAGTCTGTTCATTGGTTGAGTCTGACCTACTGAAACTTCAGTTCTCTGCTTAGCAAAAAGAGCAGCTCCGTATGCACCCATCAATTCTGGGTAGTTAGAGACCACAACTGTTTTGCCTGTAGAGCATTCGAAAGCACGTACCACAGCTTTATTACGCATTGTACCACCCTGAAGGACGATATGGTCTCCGAGTTCATCCATACTCTTCAGTTTCAACACCTTATACAAGCAGTTTTTTACTACTGAGTAGGCCAAACCAGCAGAGATATCATCCAATGGAGCGCCTTCACGCAAGCATTGTTTTACCTTTGAATTCATAAAGACAGTACAACGTGTACCTAGGTCAGAAGGGTTCTGACTTTTGCATGCTCTATCAACAAATTCTGCGATCGGGCATTCCAACGACTTCGCAAAGCTATCAATAAACGAACCGCAACCAGAAGAGCAAGCTTCATTGATTTCCAATCGATTGATAGCCCCTTTATCAACAAAGATAGCCTTCATATCCTGGCCACCAATGTCCAAAATGAACGAAACCTTTGGATTTAATTTATATGCAGCTGTATAATGAGCGATTGTCTCCACCATACCATAGTCAAGTTCGAAGGCTGTTTTGATCAATTCTTCTCCATAACCTGTGGAACAACCTGAAATAACATTCAATTTTTTCCCTTTTGATCGAGCTTCTTCCAACAATACTGTCAAACCCTCCTTTACAGTTTCCAATGGTTTACCACCATTTTTCTTGTAGAAGGTAAAGAAGATTCGCTCCTGCTGATCCATTGCCACCACCTTAGTGGTAGTAGAACCAGAATCGATACCGATATAGCAATTCTCATCTGTCAAATCAGCTATATCGACCTTTTCTATTTTATTTTTTTCTTTTGATAGAACCCACTCATTAAATTCCTGTTCGTTTTCAAACAATGGATTCAATCCCGATTTAGCGATGCCAACGGTTCCTTTGTTTTTTGAGAACAATTCGATATAATCATCAATCGTCATCTGTTTGGCATTTGCCTCAACAGACAAAGAGGCACCCCATGCAGGGATGACGGAGGCGTGTTCGCATAAGATCACATTATCTTCTGTCATGGACAATTTCTCCATCAGAAGTTTCTTCAAAGCAGGGATAAAAGCGAACGGTCCGCCACAAAGGAAAAGTTGCGGTTTGATATCGCATCCACGAGACAATGTGGAAACGACCTGAGTGACAACAGCATTGAAGATGGATGCTGCAATATTCTCTCGACTAACATTCAAACTAATCAGGTTTTGTATGTCTGTCTTAGAAAAGACACCACATCGAGAAGCTATCGGATAGATCGTATCCGCATGCATGGCCATCTCACTCAATTCAGACACATTCACAGCAAGTATTGCCGCCATTTGATCAATAAAAGCACCCGTACCTCCCGCACAGTTACCATTCATACGGATATCAGGTTGAAGTTGCTTGTTAAAGAAGATCATTTTGCTATCTTCACCACCTATATCGATAAGTGTCTTTGTCAACGGATACTTACTCTCTATCACCTTGGTTGCAGCTACAACCTCCTGAACAAATGGAAGTTGAAACCGTTCTGACAATCCCATACCTGCAGAACCCGTCGCGCAAAAAGAGACCATGACATTCCCCATAGAAGCCTTCATCTTCGTCAAAGACGTTAGAAGAGTTCCAGGAATATCTGCATGATGTCTGTTATAATCTTTGTAGACAACATCACCCTTTGTGTCTATTGCCACCAGTTTCAAAGTGGTAGAACCGGCATCTAATCCTATTCGGCACAAGCCCTTATCATTCATCAAATTTACAATGTTTTGCATAAGAATATAATTCGTCTGCAAAGTTACAACTTTTTTTTCGGGCAAAAAATCTTTTCACTGCAAAAAGAAAAGACTACCAGTTTTTCACTGATAGTCTTTCTAAATCATGCTGTTTGACGGTTGGTCACCATAGAGACGCAATGCATTGCGTCTCTACAAATTTAGCAACGCATGCATAAACTCATCACCCTCCAAAACGCCATAAGCTCCTTTCTTAGCAGACTCTTCATCATATTGTTGTACGGAATCTGGTTCGATGCCTGGATAATAGATTAAGAACGGTATAGGGGCTGATATATGTGTCTTCAATCGACATGGAGTCGGATGATCAGGAAGAATAGCGATGGTCACTGGTTCATTCCACTTAGAAACCTCTTCATAAATAGGCTTCACCACACGATTTTCCAGATATTCAACCGTCTTCAATTTAAGTTCCACATTTCCTTCATGACCAGCTTCGTCACTTGCCTCAATATGTAAATAGACAAAATCGTTTTCTCTTAACGCATCAATAGTTGCCTGGGTTTTCCCTTCATAATTGGTATCATAGAGTCCGGTGGCACCTTCCACCTCAATACTCTTCAATCCGGCATACACACCGATTCCTTTTATCAGATCGACAGCGGAGATAACAGCACCACTCTTCAACCCGTATAATTGCATCAAGGTTTTCATCTCTGGTTTATAACCTGCAGACCATGGCCAGATGCTATTGGCTGGGTCTTTTCCTTCTGCCACACGCTTCTTATTTACTGGATGTTCGGGAAGAATCTCCATCGAACGAAGAATCAGATCATTCAACAAGCGTGCCGTCTCTTCTGCTTCTGGACAATCTGCCTTCACCATCACATCCTTGTAAGGGGTACCTGGCACATCGTGAGGAGGGGTACATGACACATGTTTGTTTCCTCCTTTGATTTTTAACAGATGACGATAGGAAACCCCTGGGAAGAAGCGCACCTTATCATCCCCCAACTTCTCGTTCAGATAGCTGATGAGTTGATAAGCCTCCTCGTTAGAGATATGACCTGCGGAGTGATTTTTAATCTTTCCATCTTGTACGCAGATGATATTGCAACGCATAGCCATCTCGCCTGGTTCAATCTCAACACCCATGCTGGCAGCCTCGAGTGAGCCACGACCTTCGAACACTTTCGCCACATCATAACCCATAACCGTCAGATTGGCAATTTCACTACCTGGGTGGAAACCAGCAGGGACGGTTGCCAACAATCCGTTGCGTCCCTTCTTAGCCAACAGATCCATCGTCGGAGTATTAGCAGCTTGCAGTATCGTCTTATTTCCTAATGAAGGAATCGGCTCATCGGCCATTCCATCTCCTAATATAATTAAATACTTCATGTTTTTTATGCATTAAAAAAGTCCCGCATTTGCAGGACTTTCTATTGTTATTATCGAATATTAGCAATACTTATGATATCAGCGAAAACGCCAGCCGCCGTAACAGCCGCTCCTGCTCCGTATCCACGTATCATCATCGGATCTTGATAACGAGCCGTATTGATGATGATTAAGTTATTGCTACCTTTCAAATCAAAGAATGGATGAGAAGGTCCGACCGCTTGCAAACCAACGCTCGTCTTTCCATTTTCCAGCTTAGCCACGAAGCAGAAGTGTTTACCTTCAGCCTCAACAGCCTTACGTTTCTCTTCGAAAATGGCATCATAACCCTCTACCTTCTTCCAGAAGTCGTCCAATGAACCTTCGAAGAAGTCAGTTGGGATAAACAAGTTCTTCTCCACGTCGTCTTGTTCTACACGAATACCCGATTCACGCGCCAAGATAACCAACTTACGAATAACATCCTTACCGCTCAAATCGATACGAGGATCTGGTTCTGCAAAACGAGCTTCCATAGCCATTCTGATGGCCTTACTCAACGGGATATCCTTGCTAATCGTATTGAAGATGAAGTTTAATGTACCAGAAAGGACAGCCTCCAACTTCACGATTCTATCACCGCTGAAAATCAAATCATTGATGGTGTTGATAATTGGCAAACCAGCACCCACATTTGTTTCATACAAATATTTGATACCACGTTTACGAGCGATATTCTTCAACTCCATGTAATTGTCATAATCACCGGAAGCTGCAATCTTATTGGCAGCGACCACTGAAATATTGTGAAGGAGTAAGTCTTTGTAGATACCAGCAATAGCGCCACTTGCCGTACAATCGACAAATACGCAGTTGTAGATATTCAAATCAATCAAAGCCTGTTTGATGATTTCTGGAGTAGATGTCTTACCAGCCTTCAGCAATTCATTATATTGAGTCAAATCTATACCATCACGATCCAAGATGTAATTGCTAACATCAGCGATACCGATTACCTTTACCATCAAGTTGTTTTGTTTCATCAACAACTCTCTTTGAGTATGCAATTGTTCCAACAAGCTACCACCGACGGTACCCGTACCAACAACGAACAAGTTTAATTGCTGATATTCAGAGAGGAAGAATGATTCATGGATACAGTTCAACGCTTTTCTAAGGTCAACACGCTTCACAACGCAAGAGATGTTTGTCTCGGCAGACCCTTGAGCCAATGCGATGATGTTGATATTATTACGACCTAGTGCATTGAAGAGTTTACCTGCAGTACCTGTTGTTTGCTTCATATTATCACCTACGATAGCAATCGTAGCCAAATCTTTCTCTGCAGTAATGGTATTGATAGCACCCATTGACATCTCCTCGGTGAACTCCTCACCTAGAAGGTCCATAACCTTTTCTGCATCATCAGCCTGAACGCCAATAGAAATGGAGCTACCAGAAGAAGCCTGAGAAACGAAGAATGTATGGATTCCATTGTAATCCAATTTCATGAAGATACGACCATTCACATTATGAACGTTCATCATACCCATTCCTTGGATAGTCACCAAAGCAGTATTTTCAATAGAAGAGATACCCTTGATGGTTTTTTCGTCCTTCACATCTGTTGAGATAAGCGTACCCAACTCATCAGGACGATTGATATTCATAATCTGAATAGGAATATTAGCCACGCAAGCCGGATAGATGGTTGGAGGGAATATGACAGTTGCGCCAAAGTTACAAAGTTCCATTGCCTCAGAATAACTAAGGTGGTCAATCTTATAAGCTTTGCGAGTAACATCAGGGTCAGCCGTCATGAATCCATCCGTTGTCTTCCAGATTTCTATTTTCGAAGCGCCCAATGCGGCAGCGATAAGTGCGGCAGTATAGTCAGAACCACCACGACCTAATGTAGTAACATCTGCAGAGTCAACATCAGAAGCGATGAAACCTGGCACTACGACACGATTGTTTGACAAGGAGGAGAACTCCTCTTTGATTAATTTATAAGTTAATTCATAATCAACGTTGACATTGCCAAGAGAGTCGCTCGTCTTGATGAAATTGCGAGAATCCAAGCATTGGGCATCAATAAAATAGCTAACGAACAAAGAAGCAATGCGTTCTCCATACGAAAGGATAGCATCTTCTGTTTTTGTAGTTAAATCCTTGATTAGGTAGACACCCTTTAGGATATTCTGCAACTCCTCATGTAAAGAGTCGATCTCTTTTTGTGCTTTCTCTTTCGATGAGACAGGCAAGCAACCTTCTAACAATTGATTGTGAGTGGTAATTATTGCATTCAGTTTTTCTGTATATGAAGCATTTCCTTGCGCAGCCAATGTGGTAGTCTCCACCAACATATCTGTGACATTTTCTACTGCTGAAACAACAATCACAACTGGCTCTTTAACGCCTTCAACAATTTTCTTGACCTGCTGCAAGTTTTTTATGGAGCCTACGGACGCTCCACCAAATTTTAAGACTTTCATACTTTTTGTAATTACGTTAAGGGACTACAATTTCCCAATTAAAATTTATAATTTGCAAAGATAGCAACTTTTTCAACCAAATACAATAACTATAAAGTTAATAACAACAAATAAAGGGAAAAGATTTTGTATTCGAAGAATGGAGGCCGTAAAAATATTTAGATTATCTTTGGAAAGTTGTTCATAATGAACAATATTTCAGTTCGCTTCTTAAGGTACTTGCGGATGCTGAAAACAACATAAAAAAACAATAAAACCATTACCACATGGAGAATCTTGATTTAGAGGAAACAAGTGAAGAAAAAAAGACCTCAGCCAACACAGTCGAACAAATGCTATTCAAAAACGATTTGCGCGACACGCTTAATGATGTTGCGAATTCCATCAACGGGGAGTCTTCTGATGTGGCAACCGATGTGGTGACGGATCAGGCAACGGATCAAATTGCCGAGCAAGTTATCAGTCAGGTTGCCGAAGAGTCCGTTGGTCAGGCTGCAAGTGAAGCTGTTGGTGAAGCTGTTGGTCAGACTGCAGGTGAAGCTGTAGGTGAAGCATCTGGTTCTACTATAGGAGAAATTGTCTCGGGCATAATCGGAAGTTTATTTGATGGTGTGTAGGGAATGGAGAGGGGACTCCTTCTTTTATTCAAAGAAATCCCCGCCATATACCGCAGTAGCCGTCTTCTTTCTTTCCAATGAATAAGAAAGCATCACCTCATGAGATGTGGCAGCTATGTTATGAATCCTTCCTATACCAATATCAAAGGTATATCCTAAGCGGAAACGTTTGTATTCTGCACCCAACGTGATGGCCAACGGATTGGACTTAAATCCTGATGACATATCGGGATGCCACGTCAGACCCGCCCAAATGAAACGATCATAAAAACCTGTCACATTCACCTCAAGCAAATTCACCTTCTTGTGATGCATGTAAGTCAACATCGGCGCTACATCCCATTTTTCATCCACCTTAAACAGATAACGTCCATATAGATAGATGTGTTGTCCAGGCACAAAGGTCGATGTCTTTCCACTGATCAAATGTGTGACAGAGGCACCCACCAATAGGTTCTCCTTCATAATGAATTCAACTCCGAAATCCATATCGGGACGTGTTTCATTCTCATCATCCGGCATAAAATCTTCACTCAACTCTGCTTCACTCTCCACCTTATACTTGTTCAAATCAAAATGAGAGACCAACACGCCAAAGCCTAAACCAAAAGAGACCAACATGTCATCACGCCATCGCAGGCCATAAGAGTAGTCGGCTTTCACACTAGTAAAGCCTCTTGCAATACCCAAATGATCATAAGAAACAGATAGACCAATACCTGAGTTCCATTTATCCACAAATGTATGTGCATTGGCAAGGAAAGTTTTGGGCGCATCCTCCATTCCTGCATATTGGAAATGACCTAACAGGAAGAGGTCCACATCTTCTACGTTACCAATACCCGCTGGATTCTTGTTAATACGAGAATAAAACTGTTGTGAAAGAAGCAACTCTTGTTGTGCATTCACTACGAATCCTAATGAAAGGAGACTAATCAATACTAATATTTTTTTCATCTTACGTTCCTCCCCTTTTTTATTCGTTATCATCTTCTATAATTTTCACCTCCACACGACGGTTCTGTTCATGTTCCGGTTCCGTCTGTGCATCCTTCACAATCAGTTCTGTCTCACCCTTTCCTACTGGAATAAGGGTAGAAGCATCCACACCTCGTTTTATCAACAAATCACGTACGTATTTCGCACGCTTTTCCGACAAGCGTAGGTTATAGTCATCATCCGCACGACTATCCGTGTGTCCGCTGATTTCAAACTTAGCTCCTGGATACTCAGCCATGGCAGAAAGCAATTCATCCAACTGTGCCTCATATTCGGGTTTCATATCATACTTGTCCAAGTCGAAAAAGAAGAGCACCCAATGGAATCCCTTCGGTTCGTCGAGGGTTGCCAGTGGTTCCAAATCCATATCTGGTGCAAAACCAATCAAGACCGATGAGTAGATATCATCTGATCCATGTCCATCTTCGCGGTTAGAAAGGAAGAAGGCTGATCCATCATCACTGCCGAATGCCACGTTATAATCATCCGCAGAGGAATTCACCACCTCAGAAAGAGGAATCGCAGGTCCCCATTCAGTTGCCTTCTTTGTTTTCTTCGCATAGTAGATATCCAAACCTCCGTAACCTCCTTCCCTATTTGATGCAAAATATAAAAGAGTATCACCCACCACCAGCGGATAATCCTCATCAGAAGTGGTGGCGTTGGATTCTGACACCAATGTCGGGCGACTCCACACCTTGTCGGACACCTGATCTACATACCATATATCTCGTCCTCCCTTTCCTGCCTTAAATTCTCCTGAGAAATAGAGTCGCTTACCATCCTGACTCAATGAAGGATTGTAAAAACCAGAAGCACCACGACCCACCTGCACCCAGCGAGCCACTGCCAAGGAGGAGTTCTTATACGATAACGGTTGCTTCATCACACCTTGTATCTGAAGCATCTCCACATTCGTCCATTTATCATTTTCCCATGAGGCAACAAACAAATCATTTTTACCTGTCTCCCCTGGTTTGGAAAAATAGAGTTTATTGTGATGTGCATCATAAGCAAACGTACCCTCAATTCCCAAATTCATCAATTCCTTGCATGGTGTGATTTTATCAATCATATAATTCTGATTGGGAACGAATGAATAAGCAGTATCATTTCTAAAAAAGACCAACGTGCCATTTTTATAAGGGGAGATTGGCAACTCCTTTGCTGATGTATTAATATCAGAGGATTCGAAATAGGATATACCTCCCATCAGTCTCTTCTCCACAGCATACGATCCTAAGACGAATACCATCAATAATGTCGATATCAAAATCTTCTTCATATATCTTTAGACTTTATGATTCTACTTAAATTTACCAACTTCAAGTGTGCCCTTACGGATCTCTCCATTCGGCATGAATACTCTATAATAGTATGTGCCAGGTTCAGCCAGATCCCCTTTATAGGTAGCATCCCATCCGTTATCGCCCTCAAATATCAACTGATGATAACGATTGAAAATCTCCACTCGAAGTCCCCTTCCCAACAAGAAGGTGTTATTCAACTCCTCTTTTCCATCATTGTGTGGCGTAATCAAATTAGGAATCACTAAATCCACATTGACCACCACCTTATCCGATGGATCCACACATCCATATCCCTCTTTGGAGGAGATATAATAAGACAATTCTCCATTTTGTGTTGGAACGAACTGCCATGAAGTCGCCTTTTCCGACATGAATTCCACTTGTTTTTTCGTGCTCTCTTCATGCCAAACCAACGAGTCTCCATCATATCCATCCAAATCGATGTCAAACTTCACAGCTTCACCCAGTGATAGGTTATCGCTTGATACGAGTTGCAAATCCAATTTGCCATGAGGTCGCACACGCACTGATGAAATATTCGTGTTTTCCCAACTCTTCTTATCAGACAATGACTTGATGCAACCACCATCTATTGCACGCACCTCGAACGAGTAGGTTTCCGCCTCTTCGAAAAGGCCATCCACCACACCTCTGACATAGTAGAATGTATCCGTGCGTGTCGTGTCGACAAGTTTTCCATCATAATACCAGTAGTACAAAGATGGATGGATGAAAGAGAGATCTGGTGTGGCAACCGCCATGGCACTATCCTCTCCCAAACAGATAACCGGGGTTGTATTCAGCACCATCTCATAAGGTTTTGAGACATACACAACCATCTGATCATCTATCGTATATACTGTTGTACAACTCAAATCCACCTCTTTGCCCTCGCCCAATGCAGTCACCACCGACTTATCAGAAGCAACAATAACACGGAATGAGGTGTTACCCTTCAGTTTCTCTGTGGCAGTCACCTCGATGACACTATCTTTCGTAACAGAGCCATAATTTATCCATTTGTTCTCTGTCTCTTCATTTCGATATTGAAACAGATATTTAGGTTCTCCGATATAAGTCTCCAATCCCTCTTCATTGTATGCCACCAACTCAAACTTATCATTCAAACAAGCAGCATGATAAGAAGAGTGGGCTCTATCACGAGTAACAAGTTTTACTCTCGGATAACACAATGTGACGGAGATATCATCCAACAATATATCATTTCCCCAATTAGCACCTCCAGGTGCATTGTTATACAATCGGAAGGTATAATCCTGAGCTTCCGCTAAGAAGCGGAATGACAAGTTCGCCCATGAATCGCGCGCCAAGGAGCCTTTGCGTTGATGGATATCTCCCGAAGCAATGGAATAGACCACTTTACCATCTGGGTCGATAATCTCCATTCGTACATTAACAGGAGTTTCAGAGCCCTCTTTATATACCGCATTATTGATAAAGGCATTGAAGATAACCCATACACCCTTCGACTTACTCAACTCACAATTCAAAGACATCTTTCGTTCATAAATCATAGCGCCTTCCAACCCTGCTTTGCAGTTAACAAAGAGCATAGCACCATCTTTATCATCGGCAGTATGATCCTCTGCCTCCCAATAGTCTCTATCGGCATAGTTCTTTTTTCCATCTCCTTTATATGGATTGTTTGTAATGATGTAATAACCATCTTCCAAACGGTATTTTGAACACCAATCACGTGTGTTATTAATAAAATTCGGATCGAAAGCGCCATACTGATGTTCCTTCACATAATTGAACGGATCGGGTGCCCAATAGCCCTCTATCGTTGCAGTCTTGCCCGATGCTGAGTCAACAATACTATTTTTATATTCATGACCCAACGCATCCACGTAGGTTCTTGCCGATGAGAACGAACCAAAATCATCATTCCACAAATACTCTGAAGAAAACTTATCCGTATCCACCAAATAGATCTTTCGAATGGCTATTATCTCAGTAGAATAGGCTGTATCCTTTTTGCCAGAGTATTTTGACGTTCCTGTCACCCTCACTCTATATTCTGCACTAACAGTTGGAGAGAATTCACTCAGTGTACCATTCGTCATCTTTTTCAAATCACTCCACTCAATTTTTTCAGACGCTCTTTCCAATGACTTGTATTGCAATGTGAATTTAGGTGTTCCTTCGAACGACTCCGTTATAGCGGTCAATGAGACGGTTCCACCCTCCCTCACTTCAAACTCAAGATCATTGAATCGATGAGACTCCTCGCCCTCTTTTGCTGAGAAATGGACCTCCGGCTTCTTAAAGGAGATTAAAATCGGTGCTGATACCACTTCACGACTCACACTGACCACCGAATCATTATCTGGACTCACCTCATCATAGGTAATAACACTCTTTAATGCAAACAACGTACTATCTTTCGATAATGTTGAAGTATACTCTTGTGACGTGGCATTTCTTATATCACTCCACGTATCACCCCTATCCGTGCTCTTCATCCATTGATACGAGTACGATGCCGAATCAACAGAAGAACACCCCACTCCCGACAGTGTAAACTCTTCCGTAGGAGATGTGATAATAGAAGACCCAGACGAGATGGATGCCTTAGCCGTATAGAAAGAGTCGGTTGGAACAGCGCCGACAATTTCGTATGGAAAGACTCTCATGTTAATATAAAAAGTATAATTCCACGACTGAGAGGAACCCGCACTGCAACGCCATGCCGGTTCATCTCCATTTCCTTCGTAATAGATAGCCGAGATTTTTGAAACAAGTTCGGATCGTCCCATAGGAACGCCGTCCTTTAAAATTTGGAATTGTGCAGGCGACCAATTATTGAAATAGGCATTCACCATCGCAACCGTACCACATTCGTCTGCATCCGTCACCTTATAACTTGACAATGCATACCAATTAGACAATGACAATGTCTGTCCCGCTGCAAACAATGAGCTACATAGGAATAATAAAGTCATCCATTTTTTTAGCAAAGAATTTCGATTCATTAATACATAAGTTTTCTAGTTTCACAATAACATTACTCTATGTGCAATGATGTTCAAAGATAATCAATATTTTTTTAAGATGAGTTCTATAACTTCACTGTTTTGAAAAAAAATCTTCAAACAGGCCACGGAAATTTCATTTAACTTTCCTTGCATAGTTAAAAACACTTGTCTTTGGGGCAGAAAGGCCTATTCGCTTAATGTACGGGCGAATAGCATTCGCCCCGCTTCATCAACAATCTGCCATTAATACGTGAAAATAAAATGGTTGAGACATCTATCAATACGAAAAGATTCATTGAATTGAAGCATTGAAACAAAAATCTTACCTTTTGCTCAATTATTACACTTCCCTTACTTATAAATGCCTTAAAATTGCGTACTATTTAATTGTATTATTTTTGATGTGTGTGTGTATTAATACCATTTTATGTTAATTATTAGGCCATTTGCCTCAACGAGTACCATTATTACTCAAGCTGGCAACTGACTTAATCTAATTATATCATAAAATCATAAAAAGAAAAGAACCAAATATATTATATATCATGAAAAGACTTTACAAAACTGCACTACTAACAGCAATCGGAGCAATGCTATCCGCAACTGCTATTGCTCAAAATCTTCCTGGTGTAAGAAGTACCATCAAAGTGAACGGCAAGGACCGTACCATTGATGTGTATGCACCAAGTGGAATGGGCGAAAATCGTCCAATGGTTATCTCTGCTCACGGTATGGGGCAAGATATAGACTATCAGAAAAAACAGTCTCGTTGGGACCAAGTGGCCGATACGGCAAAATTCCTTGTTGTCTATCCACAATCGAATGGATCTACATGGGATTTGGCTGCCAATGGCGCTGACATCGCCTTCATCAAGGCAATCATCAATGCGATGAGTTCGCAGTATAAAATCGACTTGAAACGTGTCTATATGTCTGGTTTCTCCATGGGTGGTATGCTCACCTATTCTGTGGCAAACAACATGGCAGACCAGATCGCTGCATGCGCTCCTGTCTCTGGTTACCCAATCGGTGACATGACAGCCAAACCTTCTCGTCCAATTCCTATTATCCATACCAATGGTGATGCCGACGATGTAGTACACTACGAGCCATGGAAGGGTACCTTCAACGGTATGTACCAAGAACAACAAGGTGCTTATGCACAGGCATCAGCTTGGGCAAAGGCAAACGGTTGTGACGACACTCCTGTCGAATCAGTCATTGACGGTGCTGCCACTCGCTATGTATGGAAGAACGGTAAGTGTGGCGTTGAGGTTTGCTTGAACAAGATCTATGGCAAAGGTCACTGGCCATCTAACGACAAGTACCATTCCGTTCGTGAAATCTGGAAATTCCTTCGTCGCTTCTCATTGGATTGTGGTTCCTCATCTTTAGAACCAGTTGAGCCAGAAGAGGTTGGTCCGTACAATGAAAAGCCAGCATCCATCCCTGGTAAGATCGAGGCTGAGGAGTATGACCTAGGCGGACAAGGCGTCTCTTACAATGATATGGATTCAGAAAACCGTGGCGAGGCCTTCCGTAACGACGGTGTGGATATTTACGCAGCTGCAACTGGTTATTCTATCGGTTACAACCAAGAGGGTGAATGGCTGAACTATACAGTTGATGTGAAAGAGACCTCCAAATATACGGTTTCCATCTCTGCTGCTACAGACAATGCAACAGCTTCCTTCCAACTCTTGATTGATGGGAAGGCAGTCACTGGCGAGATTTCCGCTCCTAATACAGGTAACTTTAAAGATTACAGAACTGTTATCACCCGCACAAGCGAGATCTCTGCTGGTCAACACACACTCCAGCTAAAGATCACTAGCAGTTGGCTTGATATCGACTACATGACGTTTGAGAAATACGAATCAAATGGTAATGACCCTTATGATGACAATGGTTGTGTGATTGGCAAGCGTGATGCAGTTGAGTTGGCATCTGTCTTCTCTTCCATCGCTCTAAGCAATGTGAACCCTAAAGTGAAACCAACCACCTACCACAATCCAATCATGACGCAACGTTATGGCGCAGACCCTTGTGCGATGGTTTACGGCGACTCTGTTTATATCTACATGACCCATGATATCTACGAGTACGATAGCAATGGTAAAATCAAGAAAAACGAATATGGTAAGATTACCGAGATTGTCTGTCTTTCCTCTGCCGATCTTGTAAACTGGACAGACCATGGACCAATGAAGGTAGCAGGACAAGGAGGTATCTCCAAGGCAGGAAACTCATGGGCACCAACAGCTTGTCATGTGAAGATGAACGGCAAAGAGCGTTTCTTCCTATACTTTGCTAATGGCGGTAACGGTATCTATGTTGTAGCTAGTGACACTCCTTACGGACCATGGGAGGATGTGAAGAATGGACAAGGATTGATCACCCGTTCGATGCAGAACTGTAATGTTGATTGGTTGTTCGACCCAGCCGTTCTTGTAGATGATGATGGTACAGGTTACATCTATTTCGGTGGAGGTGTACCACAAGGTCGTAATGCGGATCCTGGTACCGCCCGTGTCGCTAAGCTTGGCAAGGACTTCATCAGCATCGATGGTACCGCACAAACGTTGAATCCGCCTTACTTATTCGAGGATGCAGGTATCAACAAGATTGGCAACAACTATGTTTACTCATATTGTACGAACTGGAACACAGGAGGCAACAACATCGGTATCAACAATGCAGTCATTGCCACAATGATTTCCACAAATCCGTTGAGAGGTTTTAGTTTCGACCGCAAGGTGTTTGATAATCCATCCAGATGGTTGGGTGATAATGGTAACAACCACCACTCGTTCTTCAAGTTCAAGGACAAATGGTATATTACCTATCATAGTCAGTGGATACAGAACCAGATTGGTGTCGAGGGTGGATACCGTAGTTCGCATGTTGATTATGCCAATGTGGATGAGTCAGCAGGAAAGATTCTTGGTGTAAATGCAGGAACTACGACGGGAGTTGATCAGGTTGTTCCTGTAGATGGAACCAAGAACATCCAAGCTGAGTGTTTCGCATGGCAGAGCGGAATTGAAGTAAACTATGTTGGCAAATCAACCAATATGGCTGTTAAAGGTAAGAATGGATCATGGATTGGACTATGTGGTGTATTAGCTAAGGATGTAAATAAGTTTAAAGCACGTGTTTCTGCACCATGTGGAGGAGCCATCCGAATTTCGACGGGTTCTGCCGACGGTCCAGTTATCGGATACTTGAACATAGAGGCCAACAGTTCATTTGAGGAGTTCACTTGTGATTTGACATCCGATATTCCAACAGCGAAAAACCTGTTCTTTACTTTCAGTGGAGAGTTGACGTTTGATTCATGGAATATGTTCTATGAAGAATCATCCAGCAACAGAGAAGTAGAAGACGCTACCGCTATGCTGACGGTGGTACCAAATCCAGCCAAGGATGTTGTTACAGTAAGCGGATTGAATGTAGGTGAGATTGTCACCATCACATCAACAACAGGAGTTGTAGAGAAAGTTTTCGTAGCAGAATCAGAAAATGCAGAAGTTGTTGTTTCAGATCTTTCCGCAGGCGTTTATTTCATCTCGAATAGTGTCAATTCTGTCAAGTTGATTAAGTACTAAAATTTGAAATATCAAGTAAGAATAGCGATGGCAATTATGTCATCGCTATTTTTTTTGTGGATGAATAATTGATGGAGCAAAAGCATGCGTTAGCCTGAAAGGCTGCAACAGATAAAGCCCAGGGCAACGCCCTGTGGGTGATGATGAAGCGTATGATCCCTACCAGCCTGAAGGGCTGGGACAGAAAAATTCCTAGTGTAGTTATATTTTCCTACATTTGTGTAGGGTGGTCGATGACCATTCAATTCCAGTGTGAATTTAGAAACACAAACAAAACGAATTAATATGGAAAGACCGATAGACATAGCACTTGAATCATTAAAAGACGATGATCGGAAACAATTTATCCGTGACAATCAAGAAGCATTTAAATACGGTGCGACGCAGGAGTTTGGTATGCGGGATGACCACCTTGATGAGGATGGAGAAATTATCAGTAGAGAGGCCATTGAGAGTTCTATTGATGCGGAAAGTGCGGAGACGTACCGCATTATTTGTGATGGCAAGAAGGTAGGAGGTGTGGTCATTTGTATAGATGACGAGACGCACATTGGACATTTGGATTTGCTTTTTGTCTTGCCTCATGTCCATAGTCGAGGCATAGGTTTTGCGACATGGAAGGCAATTGAGCGAATGCATCCCGAAATTCAGGTATGGGAAACGGTAACACCCTATTTTGAGAAGCGTAACATCCACTTCTATGTGAACCGTTGTGGTTTTCACATCGTTGAGTTCTACAACAGCCATCATCCAGATCCCAATGATCCTGAGAGTGGAGCGGATGATCAAGATGGCATGTTTCGGTTTAGAAAAGTGATTTATTCCCCTTCGATTTAATAGGAAAAGACACCTCAGTCTGAACGGCTTAGCCCAGGGCAACGCCCTATGGTTCATGGAACAGAAAAATTTCATAATGTAGTTATAATTTTCTACATTTGCGTAAACGATAGATTTTTAAGTTTAATTCTAATAAAAGAGTTATAAGAAACAGAAAAAATTTTAAACTAACATATTATTAATCATAGCGTTTGCTATTTATTCAGCACTGCTCCGAAACCTGAGAAATTTCATTAGCAATAGTTGCGAATAAGTCTGCGAACGTCTACGCTTTGCGTGGACGCGACTTATCAACTATTGCGGGCAATCTCAGGGCCTCTGGAGCGTGGATAAGGATGTGTCCACGCTTCTTTTTTGCCTCAACGTGATTGCCCGCAAGCTGAGTTGAAAAGCAGAACGTCATAAATGTAGGACAAAATGGATTTTATAGTCATCATTGGGGTTTTGAGTATAGCTTTTGGAGCTATGGGAATCGTATTAATTAGATTAAAAAACAAGCACTTACAGGAAGTTAATAACAATATAGAGAAAACTTATCCTCTTGCATACAACGACTATCTTCGGGGAAATAATATTGTCAAATCCAAAATCAAACACTCTGATTTAAAAAAAATAGCCAGTCGACAAAAAGAAGATTGGGAAGAGGAAGAGTTTAAACTTCAACAAAAAATAAAAAGAGAAAAAGATATTGAAGATCAATGCAGAAGAATTCAGAAAAATTATCCAAAAGGATTCAAAAAATGGAGGTTGTATAATAGTAACCCATCATACGACCAAATTGTTTTAAACGAGTGGAAAATAAAAGATTATGAAAGCTTTATCAAATTATCCAAAAAGTTTGTTAAATGGGAAGAGGAACAACGCAAATATACTGATGAATGCTACCAAGTATCAAAAAATGCATTAAATGGCTTTGGTCGTTACCATTATGATGTGCCTTTTTTTAAAATGGATGAAGATGGCAATGAAGTTAGCGGCGAATATAAAGTTTGGCAGTTTTTTGCTGACTCGTATTGTCTTGAATGTGATTTGGATTATACTGGTTTTGAATCAATTAGAGAGAAAGCAAATATTATTGAAGAATTAAAAAAATGTGAGAGATACTACGCTACCTCTATTTTCGATAGAATAAAAGACTTCCTTATACAACTTAGCAAAAGCTACAAATTGTCGATTTATTTATGTTCGAACAATACTGGTTGGTCTGTAGAAAATCTCGAATTTCACTATAAAGAATTGATTGATTTTCAAATTATTGATGAAATTTATAGTAGTTTATCTAAAGGAACATTCAAATATGATTATTATCCAAGATTGAAAAACAGGCATATTGTTATTATTGATATCCAAACGAATAATAAGCAATTAAAAACGATTTGTGAGAATATCATAAAAACAAATCAAAAGAAACAGCCACTAATTACTTACATCAGTCTACTTAAAGAACTCGACAGAAATGAAATGACATCTTTGATATCTAAGAGGAGAAAACAAGGAAAGGAAGGACAAAAGAGAAAGGAATCTAAAGAAAAGATAGAACTTCATAAATTCAAAATAGAAAAAAAGAGAATCTTGGAACTATTACAAAATAATGGCATACAATGTTTTTATCATTTTACGGCAATTGAGAATTTGGATTCTATTAGAAAACTTGGCGGTTTGTATTCTTGGTGGCATTTAAAACAAAATGCTATTTCTGTTCCTTATTTTGGCGGTTCAGTGTTAGGACAAGAGTTAGATGTGAAATTTGGTTTGCAAGATTATGTCAGATTGTCTTTTTGTAATGACCATCCAATGATTTATAGGCTCAGACAGGCTGGTAAACAATTAGCTTTGCTCAAAATTATGATAGAAGTAGCCACTTGGAAAGATACTCTTTTTTCTGATGTAAATGCTACAGACAGCAACCATAGTCATGGAGGTTCTTTGTCCGATTTACAAAAAGTGAATTTTAATGCAGTGAAACGGAATTATGTCAGAAGAGATGATGATGATTTCAAGTTTCATCAGGCAGAGGTTATGGTAAAAAATTTTGTACCAATTGAATATATTATAAATATAGATAGTCCGTTGTTATTATGATGAATATTTTTATAGCAAATAAAAAAAGTAAAGTGGAAAGTATTAAGAAAAAATATCCTAATGCTTCGATTTTTGACATTACTTCAAAATCAGAATATCCTATTTTACAAAGATTGAGTCCATTTTATCCTCATGGAAATATCCCAGTACCAGGTATGCCAAAAGAAAAAGCATCGTGTGTCGAAGCGGTGTGGCAGGGGTTGAAAGTATTTGAGGGGTGTGGGGTTGATCTTACAGTATTGCACAATGACACAATGAAAAATATCAAACGTACTGTTAAAAAGTTTGGGAAACCTTTAGGACATCAGTACGGAGATAAAATATTAAATTATGCGGATGCTCGTTGGAAAATATATTTGCCAACCTTTTTGTATATGCTTGAGAATGTTGAATCTGTACAAGAATCGCTTCGAAAAATCAAGGAAAGATTGCAAAAAAAAGATGTGGTATTTCTCGATTATAATACAAATTGCAATGTTTCCGATTATTCAAAACCGCTATCGCATGCTTGTCTTGTGAAATTATATCTTGAGGGGAAATATCCAACAAGTGTTAATAGAGCAGAATATGAAGCAGAAGGCAAAAAAAATATAGCTTCTTACAATAATGTTGATGAGTTGATTGCCGCTATAGAAGGCCACCCAAAGTTTAACGTGAAAAAACATGGTGATTATATCGAAAAAATAAAACACATGTCAAAAATTGATATGACAATCATAATGAAGATGAACGGGAAAAAGAAAGATGCATGGAAAACTATTGTCAATGATATTCGACAAAACAAATCCGGTGCAGTCCAATTAACTCTTGATTTCACATGATTCTCTCGCAGCAGAACCACCTGCTCCATATGGGAATTAACCCTGTTTTTATAGAAAAATACAAGAGATTTGTCGGACGGGAACTTCAACAAACCATAAGTTCCTGCCCTTAATTATTTATATTTTGTGTTTCCGAATAACATTCACTCAGTTTTCTCATCCTTCCATCAACCTTTTCATTAACCATAAACAAGTGCTGTTGATTTCATAAAATAAAGTTTTGCCTCCGAATAATTTTCTGTAAATTTGACACTCGAAAAATGATGTCTGTAATGGAAAAGAAAGAAATCACAACCATTCAAAACAAAATTTTACTGATTCGTAACCAGCAGGTTATGTTAGACCGAGACATTGCTGAATTGTATGGAGTGGAGACCAAAATCTTGAACCAAGCGGTAAAAAGAAGTGCCGAAAGGTTTCCTGATAGATTTATGTTTCAATTGACCAAAGAAGAACAGTCTGAAATCGATTCTTCTTCTTTAAGGTCACAATTTGTGACCTTAAAGAATGATACGGTGAATTTAAGAGGCAAACATTCTAAGTATTTGTCTTATGCTTTCACAGAGCAAGGTGTTGCGGGTTCCTACAATTTTGCTTTCCGTTGAACAATGAGGGATTTATAGTGAAATGGAAGTCGCAATATGCGACTTCCATTTCTCCTAAAATGTTTTTTTGACCATGTTTTAACTAAAAACCCATAAGAAAAATGACACCAATAGAAGTAAAAAACATCCAAAACAAAATTTTACTGATTCGTAACCAACAGGTTATGATAGATAGAGACATTGCGGAATTATATGGAGTGGAGACCAAAGCCTTGAACCAAGCGGTAAAAAGAAATGCCGAAAGGTTTCCTGATAGATTTATGTTTCAATTGACGAAGGAAGAGGCTTCTTGTTATTTTTCAAGGTCACAAATTGTGACCTTGAAAAATAACACAGATAGTCGAGGCAAAAATATAAAGTACTTGCCTTATGCTTTCACAGAGCAAGGTGTTGCAATGTTATCATCAGTGTTGCGTAGTCCAACAGCCGTTCAAGTAAGTATCAAGATAATGGACGCTTTCGTCGCCATGCGCAAATTTCTTTTGTCGAATGCGCAGATCTTTCAGCGACTCGACTCGCTTGAAATTCATCGCATAGAATCCGATAAGCGTATTGACGAACTATTCACACGAATGGACCGATATAAAATTGATGACACCCAAGGCATCTTCTTTCAAGGTCAGATATTCGATGCATACGCTAAATTCCAGAGTTTTATCGCACAAGCCCAGAAAGAGATTGTGCTGATAGACAACTATGTGGATATCACAGTGCTCGAACGCCTTTCGACCAAGAACAATGGCGTGGACGTCATCATCTACACCTTGCCCAACACGAGACTGACAACGCAGGATGTCCGCAGTTTCAATGCGCAGTATCCTACACTTACGGTAAGACACACCACATCGATGCATGACCGCTTTCTGATTATCGATAACAGTATCCTTTATCACCTCGGTGCTTCACTCAAAGACCTTGGTAGGAAATGCTTCGCCTTCGAACTGTTTGATGCGAGTTTCATATCTGATATTTTAGACAAAGTTTAACTAAAAACCCATAAGAAAAATGATGCCAATAGAAGTGACAACCATCCAAAACAAAATTTTACTGATTCGTAACCAACAGGTTATGATAGATAGAGACATTGCGGAATTGTATGGAGTGGAGACCAAAGCCTTGAACCAAGCGGTAAAAAGAAATGCCGAAAGATTTCCTGATAGATTTATGTTTCAATTGACGAAGGAAGAGGCTTCTTGTTATTTTTCAAGGTCACAAATTGTGACCTTGAAAAATAACACAGATAGTCGAGGCAAAAATATAAAGTACTTGCCTTATGCTTTCACGGAACAAGGGGTTGCGTGTTCCTACAATTTTGCTTTCCGTTGAACAATGAGGAATTTATAGAGAAATGGAAGTCGCAATATGCGACTTCCATTTCTCCTAAAATGTTTTTTGACCATGTTTTAACTAAAAATCCATAAGAAAAATGATGCCAATAGAAGTAACAACCATTCAAAACAAAATTTTACTGATTCGTAACCAACAAGTTATGATAGATAGAGACATCGCGGAATTGTATGGAG
>JAFRNH010000048.1 GCA_017430235.1 Paludibacteraceae bacterium
GAACACATCGAATTCCGATCCGTTCTTTGTAGCATCCACAGTAGCATATACGATATTAGGATTGGCAGCATCCGTCAAAGAGACAGAGGTCAACTGATTACCAGACGTAGGATTATCAGCTTTTTCCAAATCAACATTAGAAACACTAAAGGTGATTTTATCTATCGATTCAGGAGAAGAAGAGATAACAATACGACTTCTCTCTTTGCCAAAACTTACAGTGTCGATCATATTAAGATCCAATGCATCAACGCCATAAGATGTAGGCAATTGCACTGAATTTTGTGCAGAGGCAACATTCATGGATAATAAGCATGTCACCAATAATAGGATTCTATTTATGAATATCTTTTTCATGACAACGACTTTTTAAAAATTTTGTTTCATCCACTGCAAACGACCGATCAACCAATCAGAGATTTGCTGTTTTTTACTTTCAAACAACGGAGTAATAGTCTCCACATCATACTGACCTGCACCTAAACTATGCCAAACGGCCTCGTTTCCAGATGCGCTCTCCACGATTTCTGCCGCACGATTGGACACTATCGATAAGATATCCGATTCATGACTAGAAAGATATTCTAATCTTTCCGTTACATACGAACGGAAGGTATTATTCTTCAGCAATTGAGCAACAAACGAATTATCCTTTGACACCCAACCTTCAACATCATATTCATCTTCAGCACCAAATGTTTTACTCTGTTCCCAAATTGGTCCCATGGCAATTGTTCCCTCAGAACTAACGGTCAAATAATCATCAGACATCAGTAGATTCTTATTCTTCATCCATTCTGAGAAGACAAACCAATCAGCAAAGGACTTCAAATCTGCCACAGATGAAGAGATTGATCCTCCACTCCACAAGAGCGATTCAAAGTTTTTCAATTTTGCTTCTGTACGTAATAAATAGGTGCCGGCAAAACCAGTCTCAGGGTCGCTCATCACATAGCGAATACCAGATTTAGCCATAACAAATGAATCATCACCATCTTTCTCTTCGCTTTCAGCCGAAATAACGCAACCATCCACTACTCTACCTTCACATACACGTATCTGTTCTGTTAGGAAGTAGGTACCTTCGTACTTTCCATTCAACACCAGCTCTACTGGTTTTGAAGATGGAGTCCATCCGAAAGAGAAAAACTCTTTAGCCAAATCAAAACCGACTGTGGTTTTCAACAAAGATGGATCATGTTGAGACGATAACAACACCCAACGTTTTGCTTTAGGAAGAGACAACAAGGATTGTTTCTCTTTGAATTTCAACGTGTATGAATTTTTCAAACCAGTTTTAAAGTGAGAGCCTTTCCCCTTCACATTTACAGTCTGACTTGAACCATTAGCGACACTCACCTTCTGTTCCGACCATTCACTTGTAATGGAACCTCCTTCGATGGAAACAATCGGAAGAGAAGAGCCCTTGATACTAACCTCATAAGTACGGACATCACCATTAAAGGCAACGACCTGAATCTTCACAGGTTTTGAAAAATCAACGGAAGCACCCTCCATGTATTTCTTTCCATCTATGAACACATAGGAACCAGAAGATTTTAGGTTTACTTTTAAACTTGAGAAGTTATTCAAATAAGGTATGATGATTGTTGCAGAAGAACGATTACCCAGTTCCACAACGTAATCACTACTAAGTTTTGTATTATCAGACTGAAGGAGAGAAAGAGACTGAAGCACATTGAAACTTTGTTTCTTATCAGCACCATTCAGTTGAATTTGAGATTCTTGAATAACCTGCGGGAATGTCAACGACTCTGATTCTGTAGGTATTGACAATACCATCTTATGAGACGTCATGTTGTCGACCATCGTGTCCACCAGATTTGTGGGGAATGAGCGAGAACTTCCGTCTTTATAATCCACTCTGATATTATCTTGCGCAAACATGTTAATTGACAACAAACCTACGCAAGACAAGATATAATGCTTGTTCATTGCTTTATGATTTTAAACGATTGTTGATTAACTTTCACAAAATAACTTCCTGTTGGAAGATTAGAGAGATCAATGTAAACAGAATCTACATCGAACGATACAGGTTGGGAAATTATCTTTCCTGTCATATCACATAATATTACGGTAGCGTCTTTTCCTACATGTGTAATATAAACACCCTCCACTGTTGGATTCGGATAACATGAAACCTTATCAGAAGATGACTCTGACAGCGACACTGACAAATCAGTCTTGAAATAAGCTTTCACCACTGTAGAAATTTGGAACTCAGCACTTGTGGTAGAAGAAGAGAGCTTAAGCGACTGTCCTTCTATCCAATACTTCGGATTGTCTTTCAAAGCAAAGATCACCTCACTGTTCGTGGGATTGTTCACTTCGACAACCAAGACATTTACCGCATTTGCATAAAGAGGCATGAGCAATAGCAACATGCACATAAAACCTTTCAAACTGCTTTTGTAATACATGGTCTTAAATTTAATTTATCTCAGAAGAATATAATTCTTCTTTATAATAATGATTTTAACTCTTAATTAGGGGATGCCACTCTACTGAATATAAACATCTCACAAATAAAAATCTTGTCCAATCTCGTCACGGGCAAAGATAGAACTTGTTTTTGAAAAGACAAAAAAAAGTTTCAAAAAAAAACATGACATTCTATTTACCAAACAATAAAAATGGGTTTAATCCACAGTCATCCCAGCCATAGAGAGAGACTCGTCCGATAGATAGGTCAGTGGCAGATAGCCTTGCTTCACCCTCCCCTTTTCTATTATCAACGGATGATTCTTTTGCATAGTAGTATGAAAAGAGTGTAATGCCTCATGCGATGGAAAAGAGTTGACAAAAAAATTACCTCGACAGTCAGGAGCCACATACCGCTCGTACAAAACATGAGAGACGACACCCATGTTCATACGCAAATTGACCTCTACACAAGGATGCAAATAATGGCCTCCCTCCTCTTCTATCACCATCATATCCACACCGAAACATCCCTTATAATAAGGCGCCACACGTTTCGTAAAGTAGGCACACAGAGACTCAATCAACCCCTTTATCAATGATTGTTCCACATATTGTGTCAATTGCGCTTCCATCCACTCATCGGAAGCCAACAGATTTCCCTTATACTTTCCGTTATCTGTTTGGAAAAAAGAATACCCGAGGAAAGATACTTGTCCGTTCTCACTGCAGAACTCCATTGCAAAATCCATCACTTTATTGTAGGCTTTCTCCCCCATCACGAATCCCTGCTTCTCCACCAAATTCTCGAACCATCTTTTCATTACGGATGGTGATTCATTCTCCATCCAGCACAATCCCTTTCCACTACTCGACCAAGGCGCCTTACAAACCACACGACCGTGTGATTGCACAAAAGATTGCGTCTCTTCCCATGACGTCAGGATAACTGGCGTGACAAATGAAGGAGACAATATATTATCCTTTATATACGGAAGGGATAAGACCTCGCGAGTGCTTGTTCGAGAAGACAACTCACGAAATTTCACACAATCGACAATCTGCCGGGAAGCACTCTCTTTCTTCCATCTATTATATAATGAATAGTTCCACCCCCACGGAGAGAGGATATCAGAAGGAACGGACTGCCTTTTATACTCCTCCCACGAGAGCCAAGTCACGTCGACCGACAATTTTTCTCGCACCTCTCTCATCCAATCAGTCGGCACAACCGTACGCGTCAACACCCAATCAGAAGGATTGGCATACCACAACGGCAACAATGAAAGATCCTCCGAGAACCGAAGAATGGCTTTCGGAGGATTATAAACTTTTTCACCCACAGAAAGGGCGAGGTCACTTTCAGGATTAAAAATATGATACATCTTTTTCTACTCCCTCAACGCGAACAAAGCACTCATGCTTTGCCTCTAACATCATCTATTATTTCACCACCCACCAAAAGGTGCAATACGTCATACACCTTCTGGATCTGATTCCGATTCTTGATAATCCGATAAGGTCTCATCAATCTTCGTTTTAATCTCACTCTTCAGCTTATCCACCTCATTCAACACCTTCTTACAAGTTTCTTTACCCTTGTCCGTACCCAATAGATAAGCACCAACCAAAGCAACAGCAGCGCCGAACACTGCACCTTTAAGAAAATTGTCCATAATACGTCAAATTTTAAATTGTAAGTTGTAATAAGTTGTTAGTTGTAGGAAAGAGACGGGCTCTTAAAATCTAGTCACCCATATCTTTCGATGCAAATCTATCATTTTATTTGATGAAAAAAAGGAAAGAGAGCACTTTTTTAGTCATTCACACTATTTTTTACATATTTATACAAATTTTTATGCATTTACTTTTGCATATTTATTCTTTATTTATGCATATATACACTAATTTAATATTTTTTAACTAAATTTTCTGCATATTTATTTGGATATATAAAATTTAGTGGCTATATTTGCTATGTGATTCAGAGAGAGAGTCACCAAAATGAATTATTAACGTATAAAATTTGTATAATTATGATAGTAGCATTATTTTCCACAGTGATTTTAGGTTCTTTCGCAGCAAAAGTTTATATGGAAGTTTCTGCATTGAAAGACTAAGAAAAGTTTTAGACAAAACAAGTGTTTAACCTTTTAAATTTTTACGATTATGACAATAGCAATTATTTTAGCATCAGTATTTGTAATCTCATTTTCAACTAAAGTATACATGGAATTGGAAGCCATGAAGTGATTAACCCTTTAAAACAAAAAGAAATGAACAGAAACAAACAAATACATAATCGACGACGGAGATATCCGATCAAACAGTGAAAAGCCTCATTGATTTCAGAAGAAAACATTGAGGCTTTTTTATTTCCATATAAATCCGACAACCAGCTGAACTAAATGTCAGTTGATAACCTTAACAAAGAGATCTAATTGAACAAACCATCCAATTTATGGAAACAGGAGGACAAGCAGAAAACAATCACATCATCACCTGTTTGTATTTGTGTTTGACCATTGGCGATAAATCCGACACCATTTCTCACCACTCCACCAATAAACAAATCATTTGGCAGTTTCACATCCATGATGCGGCCCTTTGTGATCGGCGACCCTTCCTTTGGAGTCAGTTCGACCACTTCTGCATCCACATGCGTCAAGCACTTCACATTATGGACGTCGGCATCCAATGTATATTGGTAGATATAACTTGCGGCCAACAATTTTTTATTGATAACAGTTCCGATATCCAAACTTTCAGCCAATTGGATATAGTCGACATTTTCAATCTCCGCAATCGTCTTCTTCAATCCAAATCGTTTTGCAGCAATACATGCCAAAATGTTCGCCTCTGAGTTATCAGACAGGGCAACAAACGCATCCATCTCAGCGATATTCTCATCACGAAGAACGTCCAAGTCACTAGCATCCACATTTAAAATCATCGCATTGTCCGTCTTCTCCATCAGATTGGTCACCTTCAACTTGTCACGTTCCAACACTTTCACATCTACGTTATCAGGCATACTTTCGATTGTTTTCATTGTGATATTACCACCACCAACGATCATCAAATCCTTCACTTGGATAACTTCCTTACCCGCCTGCATACGCACATCAGGTATGTAATCCTTCGTCGTGATAAAGTAAACAATGTCATTTGCTTTTATTTCATCCGAACCTTTAGGTATTATCGTTTCTGAATTTCGTCGAATGGCAACCACACGATAGAACTCACTATTTTTCAAATCCATCAGTTTCTGATTAAGGATTGGCGCATTGGCACGTATCTTCATACCAATCAATGTTAATGCTCCATTCGAGAACTCCATCCACTGACGCACCCAATTCATCTTTATAGACGAAGTAATCTCCTTGGCCGCCAACAATTCTGGATAAATCAAGGCATCGATTCCTAAATCATTAAAAAACTTTTGGTTCTCCTCTAACAAATACTCATAATTATTAATACGAGCAACTGTTTTCTTCGCGCCCAACTTGTGCGCTAAAATACATGATGTAATATTGCGACTTTCTATTGGTGTGACACCGATAAACAGGTCTGCATCCTTTGCCCCAGCCTCTTTCAAATCTTGAATGGCAGTACAGATTCCCTGTACAGCAATCAAATCATATAATTTTTCGATATTCTGTACTTTCTCCCGGTCCTCTTCTATCACTACGATATCGTGATTTTCTCGAGAAAGCATTTTTGCCAAGTGAGTACCAACCTCACCCGCACCTGCAATAACAATTTTCATAATTAATATTTCTTATTCGGGTACAAAAATAATGTAACTTTTGTAAATTTGCGAGTATCTGTATACCTTTGTTTAGAAAATTATAATAAATAGCAGTATGACAGAAATTCTCCAAGCATACGACAGAGAAGTGATGACCCTTTTAAATATGGGCGATTCACACACTGTTGGATCCGATTTATTCTTTTGGATGGTCTCCCAAATATTAGTTTGGTTACCCGTCTTCGTTATGTTCATATACGCATTATTCAAAAACAAAAGAAAAGAGTTTTTCGTACTCGTCGGATTGGTTGCCATCGTCTTCCTTTTATGTGATCAAATCTCCGCATCATTGTTAAAGCCTCTTTTTGCAAGGCCACGTCCTAGTCACGATTCAATCATAGAAGGCGTTTTGCAATACGTATACGGATACAGAGGGGGTGCCTACGGATTCCCTTCATCTCATGCCACCAACGGATTTGGCTTTGCCGTATTCAGTTGTCTGCTATTCAGATACAAACCCTATACAATATGCACCATATTGTGGGCCATTTTGTTTTCCTATTCTCGCATATACTTAGGTGTTCATTTTCCTGGAGACATTCTTGTAGGCTCTCTATTGGGCATCGGATTAGGTTTCTTTTGCTATTGGTTGTATAAGAAATATCAGGAACGGCATAGTTTCTACTATAGTTCCTCCTCCTCAATCGAATGTACCTCCACGGGTTATAAGAAACGTGACATCATCCGTATCATCATAGCTCTTTTCACGGTTCTTTTCACCTTGTTATGCGTAAGCTTACAGATTCGATAATATTGCGGTAATTTGTTGTCCGTCATTATGGTACCGTAGAGACGCACGTCCGTGCGTCTCTACAGATTATACAAAATGGATTATAAAATCCACCTTATTTGCCTTCAAATTTTTTCAATGCCTCTTCCAATGTCATTCCAGCATAATCCTGCGCACTGATCCATCGTCCACTCTTCTTATCATCTGCAAAAGCGCCCAACACCATACCTGGGATAACAGAGTCTGGATCATTGGGAGCCTTTGGTCCTCCTAAGTCAGTACGGCACCATCCTGGATCCACTAAATTTATCATCACATCGGTTCCCTCAACTGTAGTACCCAAATCCTTTGTCACCTTATCCAAAGCAGCCTTACTAGCAGAATAACCTGCTTGTTGTGGTTCATTCTGAATACCGCTCGTAGTGTTTATAATGCGTCCGAAGCCTCTTTCTATCATCGGTGGCATGAAGGCATAGCACAACATCATCGGAGCGATGGTGTTAATCATAAAACTTTCCGTATAATCCGAAACCGGAGTGGTAAAATATTCTGTACGATAAGCGATTTGAACTGCTGCATCATTAAATAGAATATCCACTTGCGTTCCCTTCTTTTTGATTGCATCAATCATAGCTTGAACTTGCTCTGGTTTCGACAACTCAGCCGCGATGCAATAGGCATCAACACCCATGGCTGTCACCTCTTCGTACACCTTCTCCGTATGTTTCAAATCTCTACTATGTAAGATAAGATTACAACCTTGAGAAGCCATAAACTTTGTGATTCTGTAACCTAAGCCTCTGTTAGCACCTGTAATCAGAGCCCATTTCCCTTTCAAATTTCTCATAACATTTATACGTGAATAAATTTATAATCTGTGTGCAAAGGTAGAAATTATTCTTCGCATATTAAAACTTCAGCGATTTCACATTTCAAAAAAAATAGAGACGCACGGCCGTGCGTCTCTACTGCTTTTTTATTTTTCAGAACTCAATTAGCATTTTTCCAATGCTTGTTTCAAATCTGCAATGATATCTTCTGCTTCTTCGATACCAACAGAGAAACGAATCAAGTCAGGACGAACACCTGCCTCCAACAACTGCTCATCAGACAACTGACGATGAGTGTGAGATGCTGGGTGAAGCACGCATGTACGTGCATCTGCCACGTGTGTTACGATACAAGCCAACTGCAAGCTATCCATGAACTTAATGGATGTTTCACGTCCACCCTTCACGCCAAATGTAACAACACCACATGATTGTCCATTAGTGAATTGCTTTTGTGCTAGTTCATAATATTTGCTTGACTTCAATCCTGGATAGTTAACCCATGCCACCTTTGGATGAGATTCCAAATACTCAGCCACCTTCTGTGCATTCTCACAGTGTTTAGGCATACGAACATGAAGTGTTTCCAATCCTAGGTTCAACAAGAATGCATTCTGAGGACCTTGAATAGAACCCAAATCACGCATCAACTGAGCTGTTGCTTTCGTGATGTATGCACCCTTACCAAATGCCTTGCTATATGCCAAACCATGATATGACTCATCTGGTTGCGTCAAACCTGGGAACTTATCTTTATGCGCTTCCCAATCGAAATTACCACTATCAACGATGCAACCACCAACATTGGTAGCATGTCCATCCATATACTTCGTCGTAGCATGTGTCACAATGTCACAACCAAACTCGAACGGACGACAATTAATTGGCGTTGGGAATGTATTATCAATGATCAAAGGAACTCCGTGAGAATGTGCGATACGTGCAAATTTCTCTATATCCAACACGCTCAACACTGGGTTGGCGATTGTCTCTCCAAACAAAGCCTTGGTGTTAGGACGAAAAGCCTTTGAAATCTCTTCTTCTGAAGCATCTGGATCAACAAACGTACATTCTATACCCATTTTCTTCATTGTCACAGCGAACAAATTGAATGTTCCTCCATATATACATGAAGATGACACAAAGTGATCGCCTGCCTGACATACGTTAAAAATAGCGTAGAAACTGGCAGCTTGTCCTGATGAGGTCAACATAGCAGCTACACCACCCTCCAACGCACAAATCTTTGCAGCAACTGCATCGTTGGTTGGATTCTGAAGACGAGTGTAGAAATAACCAGAAGCCTTCAAATCAAAAAGGTCTCCCATCTCTGCACTTGTATCATATTTAAATGTTGTAGACTGATATATAGGAAGCACTCGTGGCTCTCCTTTCTTGGGTTTCCATCCTTCTTGAACACAAATAGTTCCTAAACCTTTTTTACTCATTATTGTAAATATTATACCTGTTATAAAATTGTTACAAAGTTAGACAAGAATAACAAAAGCAATCAGTCTTTCTTTTACTTTAAAATAAAAAACCACATTTTTAAACAAAAGCAGAATATTCATCTATTACAAGCATAAAACTAAGGTCAATTTTAGATTTATTATCTACACAAGCGAAATTTATGTCGGTTTTTATATATTGATTTCATGAGATGTTTCCGCTACTGATTCGGCACAATACGTTTACTCATTCGCACACATTCAAACAAATCCTTATTCTTCACCGTCGAATCAACTATCTCATAGCCATTTTTTTCATAAAACGGAATAGCCACAGTTCTACTATCTATCTCAATCCTTTCATATCCAAGTTCAGTGACCATTTGCTCTGCTTCTGTTATCGTTCGACTACCTAAATTCTGACCTCTATATTCAGGGAGCACCACCACACGACCTAACGAGACCGACGTTGGACTTACCTCATAAAATCGGCAAGTTGCAACTGGATAGCCATCATCAAGCAGAACCACATACCACGTATCTTCACAATCATGTTCATCAAACTCCATCTCTAAAGGTATATGGTGTTGCCTGTTCATACCCTGTATTCTAACTGAATAGGCACCGGCTCTCACCCACTCTTCTCTTCCTCGAATAACCTTTATTTCGCTCATATACCAATGAATTTACAGAACACACTTCATATCATTCAAACTCAATCAATTTCGAAACGATATTAGACAACTCCACACGGGCATTCTTAACAGAACCTCCATTGTACGGATGTACACGGTTCGTCAAAAGAATAATCGCCACACGGGCATCTAAATCCATCACAATGGAGGTACCCGTAAACCCAGTGTGGCATATACAACAATGATTGGGTAGTTGTTCTCCCAATATTGATGAATGGGTACTGGAGATGTCCCATCCCAAGCCTCGTCCCACAACAGAATCGTTACTGGCAGGAACATTGACCATTTTGTCAATTGTCTCCGGTTGAAGGATTCGACGACCATTTATCTCTCCTCCATTCATTATCGCCATACAAAACAACGAGAGATCTTGTGCGGTAGAAAAGATACCCGCATTACCAGAATTACCGCCATTCAACATACGAGCCAATGGATCATGCACACGTCCACACAACAGTACACCATCCTTCTGCATCTCGGTGGGAGCGATTTCCAAATCAGAAGGAACATCAACATCAGAAGGGAAATAACAACTGTTCTTCATGTCCAATACATCAAACACATTTTTTTGCACATAATCGCACAACCTCTCACCAGAAACAATCTGCACAATGTTTTGCAAAGTAATAAAATTCAAGCAACTATACATGAATTTAGTGCCTGGTTTTAAATTACGTTTTGATTGTACTGCAATCAAGTGCATCAAGGAATCGGGATTCCCATTGAATCGTTTTTCATATTTTTTCAGATGAGAGATGTATGAATCCAATCCACTGGAGTGTGTCAGGAGATCTTGAATGGTAATATCAATAGTATCTTCAGACGATATATAGGGTTTAAAATCCGGAATATACTTTTTTACCTTATCATCCAATGAGATCTTTCCTTGTTCAACCAATTGGAGCACTGAGGTTGTTGTTCCCACACACTTACTTAACGAAGCTATATCAAAAATGGTGTTTATCGTCATGGGCAGAGTATCAGGAACCAACGAACGATTTCCATAGGCCTTGACAAATAGGATTGAATCCTTTCGAACAATTGCCACTACAGCGCCAGGGAAAGCCCCATTATGAATAGAGTTGTTCATCAACGTGTCTATACGATACGAAACAGAGTCAATAGATGCGTTAAAAATGGCTTTCTCATTCTGTTGATTCTCTGCAGAGCAAGAAAAGGCGAACAAGAAGAGGAAGGAGGCTATCCATCCCAACAATATTTTATAACGATAATAATTCATCGAACTCACCTTAAAAGTCTAAATGAAGTGCGAAACGAAGTCCATGATGAGGGACGTCAGCATGATTCTTATACGACAGTCGCCAGACATAACTCAATCGGAAGAGTTTAAGTATGTTATCCAACCCGACACCAACCTCCATATAAGGTTTCCCCTCGAAAGCATACGAAGTGGATGGCAAGACGAACAAGCCTTCCGGATTGGCTGTCACATTAGGATTAGCTTGATTATACAACTCACCCCATACACCCTTAAAGGTCAGGAATTCACGCAGTTGTAGTTTCTTAAGAAGTGGCACTCTGTTTAGTATCAAGCCATTCATAAAATAAGCCACATCCCATGTCAATGATTGGTTGCAAACGAACTCCACAGGATCGAGCAAAGAAAAGGCATGTTGCTTCATCGTATAAGAGCAACTAGCATCTGGCACATCCAACAAAGTGTAAGGAACATTATTCCACACCTTGGATGCTTTAAGGAAGATATCTACATAACCGAAATACGAGAGCCAGAAACGTTGTTCATAACTTGCCTCCGTACGATTATAAGTATAATCAGAACCTAAAATGCCCTTCATACCCATTGTATGAGTCAGGAGCCAAACAGGATGTTCCTTATTCAAAGAATAGCGAAATCGTCTTCCCTGGAAGAACTCTTCATCCTTTGAGTATCTCAGAGAGATCTTCAAGGTAGAAACCGTATAATCATCAATAGGAGAATAGCTGCCATCTGCATTATAGCGATTGAACTGTGTCAGCCACGTTGAGTAGGATGTTTTATACAAAAGTTCCGTTTTGTAGGAAAAACCAGAATAGAATTCATTTTGGTAAATCACACCAGCTTCTGTCTGATAAATAGCGTTGCGATCGTCTGTTCTGCTAAACAACGAAGCTAATATATTCTCATCTCCCACATAACTCTCTCCCACTTTACCTACGTCATACTTTCCATAGACACGCAATGAATGAATTGGATACTCCAATCGATATTTTTTATGATCATTGAAAGAACATTCCAATGCACACATTCCTTTGGGGCGATGGTCTCTAATTCCATAAGCCATATACGTTTCAAGGAAGAGATGTTTATCAAATGCTGTGGTTGTTTCGCCACCCACACGCAATCGACAACCTTCCAATCGATTACTAGAAACGGTAGAGAATATCGGACCATAATCGAACTGACTTTTCTCCTTTTTGGTAGGCAAGAAATTATTCACGCACAATTCTAAGACCTTTTTTGAGAAACGAAACAATTTCACATCACCGAGGCGATTCATCAACGAATCCATCTGTTGTTCCCCAGCAGACAACTCAACATGACGAAGAGTATCCCATGCAGCCTCCGTCTGATAGTCTGCATTTTTTGCCTCGACAACAGGCGGATTATCGTCAAAGAAAGAGGAATCTTCAGGAGCTTTAAAATCATAGTTTTGATAGGTGTTTAATCGTTCCCCATAAATTCGAGGAAGTGTAGGAACAAAAAACTCCACACAAATAAGATCCTTCTTTATAAGACGAGAGCCATCCGTTGCCTTTTCAAAATCTTGTTCAAAATACATGCTTTCGACAAAATTCATATTGATATCTTTCGGCAAATTGAAATGAGCATGATGAATAAAACGAGAAGAGTCCAAGGAGACATACAGATTTCCCGTAAAGCCATACGCCTCTGTCGTTCTTGGTGTGAAAGCAAGATTAACACAAGAATCGCCATTTATGACCAATGTATCCAACAAATAATACTTATAGAAGCTAGGAGCTATATTGGCCAACGGGCTAACAAAATGGTCGGTAAGCAACAAGATGTCATTAGAGAAGAGATCAACTTCTTGAAACATTTCATCCAACATTTTTTTTACGCCTTCCTGTGGGAAAATCTCATCAATACCAACACTTTTCTGTGCACGAATTAACGTAACTTCCTTCTCACGTTCTTTCTGGTAATAGTGAGTAGAGAGACATTCTCGAATACCCGCCATCAAAATACTTTTTCCATATCGTGATGTATCCGTATGGTCGTATAAGAAGCCAAACTTTTTAGGCAACAAGACATGTTTATGCTCTTCAAATTCATTCCATGAATAAGTAACCTTTTGGTAATGATCATAAGAACAATAATCGTGTGATTTCGGGTTAGCCAAATCTTTTCTGTCAATCATCTCCTTTATAAGGTCGACGGCAGGATTATTCTTGTTTTTATATCTCTGTTTCTTAGGGTTAACCACCACTTCATTTAACGAATAGACATCCGGAGCTAAATTCACCTTTATATTTCGTTTAACGCCATCCGCTTTTACATTCACTTTGTAATCTTTATATCCCATCATAGAAAAGACAAGGACACCAGGTTCTTTTGTAAGGATGGAATACTTACCATATAGGTCTGTTGTCGTACCCCTCGTGGTGTTTTTAAAATAAACAGCCACATAAGGCAATGTTTCCCTCGTCACAGAATCACGAACGACGCCAGATATCTCCGTTTCTGCAGCAAAAGCAGTAGACAGGCAACAAAGAGTTAGGAAAATATAAATTTTAATTGTTCTCATAAACATCACAAATTAAAAATCGCCCCATCGTTTACGAGGCATGTGTTAGGGAAAACGGTCTGAGCCTCTTTCAACAAAGGATTAAGATCCGTGTAACGAGCAGAGAAGTGTCCGATCAGCAATTTATCGACTTTTGCCTTTGCAGCAATGGTGGCTGCTTGTAATGCCGTCGTATGCATCGTAGCCTTTGCCTTGGACAAATGTTCATGAAGGAAAGTTGCTTCATGATACAAGAGATTCACGCCTTCAATATATGGAATAATCTTTTCATCATATACCGTATCAGAGCAATATGCATAAGAAAAGGATGGCGATGGATGTGTGGTCAGTTGTGCATTAGGGACGACAACACCCTCTGATGTGATAAAATCGGCACCATTTTTTATAGCAGCAATCTCTTTAATAGGAACGTTGTAGAACTTCAACTTTTCAGGTATCGCATGTCGTTCCTTTACCTTCTCTTTAAAAAGGAATCCCGATGATGGCAATGAGTGTTTCAAAGGGAAAGAAGAGACAATGATGCCTCGATCTTCAAAAAGAATTTCAGAAGATGATTGAGTATAAGGTTCAAAAAACACTTTAAAAGGGAGGTCGCGGCAGAAAAATTTAAGAAGTGGTTGCAGCAATGGTTCTAATGCCGCATGTGTATGAATATATAAATCTGACGTTCTTGATTTCATTCCCAATGTAGAGATAAGTCCCACGAGACCGAAGCAATGATCCCCATGCAGGTGAGAGATAAAGATATGATTCATTCGAGAGAGAGAAACCGAGCAACGAACCATTTGAACCTGTGTGGCTTCACCGCAATCAATCATAAAGGATTTGTTATGTAGAGACAACACTTGAGACACTTGGTTTCGTGTTTTCGTGGGCATTGCCGACCCAGATCCTAATATCTGTAATTTAATGTCTGACATGAAACAAATACCTTATATGAGGGTTCTATAAATTATATTCGTGCACTAGAATTCACCTTATATCAATTCGAGTGCAAATATACTACATTTTCATGTTTGACAAATAAAAAAATGCAAGTAGGTTTTTATAATGTTTTCTCAATGAGCTTTCGTTGTTTATTTTTTTCTAACAGAAAACAAATAGGGAAAAAAGAGAATAGAATAAAAAGGATTTTTTCATAGAATATCAGGAGCAAGACAAACAAAAAAAGGTGGAGAAAATCTCCACCTTTTTTATAATGAATCTACTAAATAAGATTATTTAGAGAACAATTGAACTTCAACACGACGGTTTTTAGCCTTACCAGCTGCAGTGTTGTTAGAAGCGATAGGTTTAGAAGAGCCGAAACCTTCAGCCTCGATGTTAGCAGCATCAGCACCCTTAGATACTAAGTAGTTCTTAACTGCGTTAGCACGATCCTTAGACAATTGAAGGTTCTTAGCAGCCTTACCAGTGTTATCTGTATGACCAGCCAATTTAACTGACCACTCTGGGTGTTTCTTCAACAATTCAGCCAAACCATCCAAATAAGTGAATGATGTAGACTTGATAGTAGCCTTAGCAGACTCGAATTCCAAGTTAGACAAAGCAGTCTTGATGATTTGAGCCTCTTCTGCAGTTGGAGTGTAAGCAACTTTTGGCTTAGTTTGATAGATGTGACGATCCAAAGAATCTTGAGTGAACTTGATCTTAGCCTCTAAGTTCTTGATTTGGTTGTTTTGATCGTCGATCTCTTTTTGCATTGCAGCAGCCTTCTCATCCAATTCCTTCTTTTGAGCCTCGAACAATGGAGTCAAATCTGGAACTTCTTGTTGTGGAATATAGTCAGCCCAAGCGATGTTGCGGATGTTGCTTTCGCCACCGAACAAGATACGAAGACCAAGGTTAGCTCCGAAGATTGAACGACCATATGTAAATTGAGTAGACTTGTTGTTAGTGTTCATTCTGTATTGAGCATCCAAGAAGATAGCTATATATTTAGCTACGTTGTACTCCAAATCAGAAGATCCGATAAACAACATTTTGCAACCAGTGTCCTTATTTCCTTCACCGAACTTAGAACCATAAATAGTAGTTCCAAGACCACCATTTACGTACCAGTTCAATTTCTGCCATCCTGCAGAACGATAAGGAGCGATAATATTTGACAAGTTAATAGATCCGAAGATGTCGATATCATGGTTGTAACCATCCATCTCAGGATTTCCTCTAAATGCATCTACATCATTATTCAAGTACATGTACTCGATACCCATTCCCCAACGAGGATTGAATGTTCTTTCTATCACACCACCAATTTCAAAATCAACTTTTTGATCAGCAGCACGTAAGTAATTGATACCACCCTTTACTGCGATTGACCAGTGATTGATTGACTCAGAAGCGTTAGCTACAGCTGCCTCTTCTGTTGCTTGATCTTGAGCATTAACGCCAGCTACAAGACCCATAGCCATAAATAAAGCTAAAAAACTTTTCTTCATATAAATTAAATAATTAAGTTAAAAATTCTATTGTTTGTATTAAGTTCTTCTAAAGAACCCTCACCCCACTTTCGTGAGGCAAGGTATTATGAAATTTATTTCTCGTCAGCCTCTAACTGATCCTTCAAAGCAGCTAAGCCCTCGATATCACCCAAAGTTGTCTTCTCCATTTGTACAACTGGTTCAGCCTTCTTGGTTGATTTCTTTTTACGAGTTGTCTCTTTCTTCTCTACATCTTCTTCGCTCTTTTGAGCATCCTCAAAAATACGACTGTGAGAAAGAATGATTCTCTTAGCGTCTTTATTGAACTCAATCACCTTAAATGGCAACTTCTCGTCCACCTTAGCTTGAGTCTTATCCTCCTTGATCAAGTGTTTAGGAGTAGCAAATCCTTCAACACCATAAGGAAGAGCGATCACTGCACCTTTGTCCATCATTTCTACGATAGTACCTTCGTGAATTGAATCTACAGTGAAGATCGTTTCAAACGTATCCCATGGATTCTCTTCCAATTGTTTGTGACCTAAGCTCAAACGACGGTTTTCTTTATCAATTTCCAATACTTGAACTTCGATTTCAGCTCCGATTTGAGTGAACTCTGAAGGATGTTTAATCTTCTTAGTCCAAGACAAATCAGAAATATGAATCAAGCCATCAACACCTTCTGTAATTTCTACAAACACACCAAAGTTAGTGAAGTTACGAACTTTTGCAGTATGTTTTGTACCTACAGCATATTCTGTATCGATGTTATCCCATGGATCTGGTTTCAATTGTTTGATACCCAATGACATCTTTCTTTCAGCACGATCCAAAGTCAAGACTACAGCCTCAACCTCATCACCTACCTTCATAAAGTCTTGTGCACTACGTAAGTGTTGAGACCAAGACATTTCAGAAACGTGGATCAAACCTTCAACACCTGGAGCGATTTCAACAAATGCTCCGTAATCAGCCATAACAACAACCTTACCTTTAACTTTGTCACCTACTTTCAAGTTAGCATCCAAAGCATCCCATGGATGAGGAGTCAATTGCTTCAATCCTAATGCGATACGTTTCTTATCATCATCAAAATCAAGAATAACAACATTCAACTTTTGATCCAAAGAAACTACCTCTTCTGGATGTGTTACGCGACCCCAAGACAAATCTGTAATGTGGATCAATCCGTCTACGCCACCCAAGTCGATGAATACACCGTATGAAGTGATGTTCTTGACTGTTCCTTCCAAAACTTGACCTTTCTCGAGTTTTGAAATAATATCTTTCTTTTGTTGCTCCAACTCAGCCTCAATAAGAGCTTTGTGAGATACAACAACATTTTTGAATTCGTGGTTAATTTTAACGACTTTGAATTCCATTGTTTTACCAACGAACAAATCATAGTCGCGAATAGGCTTAACATCAATTTGAGAACCTGGCAAGAATGCTTCGATACCAAATACGTCAACAATCATACCACCCTTCGTTCTGCACTTGATATAACCCTTAATAATCTCATCATTCTCCAAAGCAGCATTCACCAAATCCCAAGAACGTGATGCACGTGCTTTTTTGTGAGACAATAACAATTGTCCTTTTTTATCTTCAGGACTTTCAATGTAAACCTCTACCTCATCACCGATTTTAAGGTCTGGGTTGTAACGAAACTCGCTCATAGGAACGACACCGTCTGACTTGTAGCCAACGTTTACGACAACCTCTCTTTTGTTCATGGAAATAACTTTACCCATCACAACATCTTTGTCTTTTACGACATTCAATGTCTGGCTGTACTTGTTTTCCAATTCTTCGTGGCTAATGTTTGTCTCAACATCGCCATTTTCATAAGCGTCCCAATCAAAACCTTCAACGGGAGTCACTTTGTTAGTTAAATCACTCATTTTAAATTGTTAATAATTAATTTACTTTAGTCGTTAGACATTATAGTGTATAAAAATTCAGTCGCAAATATACAACATTTTTTTGTTAATAACACAATAAATGAAAAAAAAACACTTTTATAAAGATTTACATTGTTCAATGTGCTACAGATTAACTTATTTCTATAAGTGAGCACTATAAATATTTATGATTGGGAATCGGAACAATTTCAAGTATTAAAAAACAAGAAAAAGGCTGGATTTTCCAACCCAGCCTCATTCATAAACAAATTTTTATTTATATCATCTTATCTCAAAATCAACTTTTTCATAAGTGTGTTATTCTGAGAGACGACTTGAACAAAATAGACACCATGAACCAGATTACTCAAATTCAATTCTGCATATTCTTCTTCATACGTATTTTTATAAACAATCTCACCTCTAGCGTTAATGACAGACAAGTGTTTTTCTCCATCCATGTTTTCGAATGCTATAGAGACCACTCCATCTGACGGATTAGGATATAGTTGCATATCACTCTCTGCCAGTGGATCTTCATCCATATTTACATACTCAATTTGTTCTCTATTAACATATTCATATTCAAACTCGTCTTGTTGTAGTTCTCCACTTCTTGTTGACGAACTTGTACATACTAACTTATCCGCTTTGAATTTCGAATCTGATTGTGATACACGGAAACCTTTTTTCAAGATAATTTTATCATATGCCTGTAAACGTATCTTAGAATTTGTGATTTTGCAATTGGCTGTCAAATTATGTCCTGCCATATATGTATAATAATCATTCTGACCCATATTACTAATAGTCGTCGTAAGATTCAAACATTTTGCAGGTGCACGAGAACGTCCGCATCTATAATCACAGCCAACAGTTTCATCTACTGTTTGATAATTACCCAACTGACCAACGACTAGCCAATACGAAGAGTTTTCCGAAAAAACATCTACAGTTTCTTCTCCATAATCGACACCTCCGAATGACCAATACTGTGCCACATCATCTGGATGCGCATCTTTTGAATATTGGAAAGCTTCCACCATAGTAATTTCTCCATCATCGTCAGTATCTGCATTTACAGTTTTTTTGTTAATAAAGTCATAGCCAGAAATCGCACATGCCCATTTGTATGCAAAAGGATTATAATAGGTATAGCCTACTGACGTCTCCTTTCTATGTGCAGCCGTCGCAATTGTTATTTTTTGACCCAATTCCTCTATCGGATGTATGAAACATCCACTATAACACTGTTCCATAACAATATCAATTGGAGCCTTTATTCCCTTTAACATTGTAGCAAAATCCGACATTGTTAAGATATTAAAATCCCATAGATATAAACCATTTCCAACTCCCGCATCATCACAACTTCCATGATCTGTAGTGAAAATATACAAATGATCTTCTTCCTTCAAAGTGTTTTTTAACTGAGAAAAACAATTGTTCAGCGAATTGAAAGACGCATCACCACTGATGTCATCATTTCCATCGGCGTCCAAATCAGTTGGAGAATCGATGTAGTCCTCTGGTTTATAAAAAGTTTCGGGATTAGTTCCTAAATGAAGATCATGTGCTGTATCAAGTCCATCCGACATATACACATATATATTCTCCCTCGGGATACTATATAATCTCCTTAGTATTTGGTAGAGGATAGAACAATCATTCCAATATCTAACATGATTATTGTCGGCATTTGCTCCTCCACTGATAATCACCGCATACGATTTTCCTTTTCTGTCCTTAGTAACTCTCGAACCTGCTGTCACACTAGAATACAAATTAGGTAATACCAATCCATTTTCATCTGTATATGATTGCTGGCTCACTTTATTCGTAGCCGACTTATTTACAGCGTTATTCTCAATTTTCGTATACGAACTCGACTTCCAATTTTTCATTCCTTTTGGAGGTATATATTTAATAGTCGATTTCACCTTGCCGGTTGATGCCGTCACATATATATATATACAAGGATGTCCCCAATTTGCTTTCGGAGCCTTATCCACAAAAAAGCACCAACAATCTTCAGATAGGGAAATTTTTCTATTCCCTGCCATCTCTATTGTCCTGGTTTTTGTAGGATAATACATAAATGTATACTCTGATGGCAAACTCCCCTTTACGTAATTGTATGCCTTCTCCATTGCAGCAGACTGTGTCACAGCCGCATACATTCCAGATGCATACAAGAGGAAGGAAAAAAACAATAATACTAATTTTTTCATATTTCCCGTCTGTTTATTTCTTCAATGATTTTACTTCCTCTTTCAATGCCTTGTTTTCCTTCTCCAACTGGATCATGTGAAGCGTCAACTCCTCAATTTTCTCCAATAAAAGATTACTCATTTGAGCAACATTCATTCCATTCTCAGCCATCTCTGCTGCTGATGGAACACCTGGAAGATGTTTGTTCTCCTTTACATAATCCTCAACTTCACTCAAAGGAAGCAAATTGTATTCATCATCAAACACATAATCGGCTGCATTATTCATCTCTACGTTAAGATCATTGGTCTTAATTTGATCAGCCTTTAATACACTTGCCACTTCTATCTCCTTGTGACATGTGATTTTACCAGTCACATCCAACGCTGTATTTAACTTCATAGTACTACTGTTCAAAGTGAACAACGTGTTACTCGTACTTCCCAAGAATGTATAATCAGTAGCTATAAATTTCAAATTGGTATAGCTTCTATAGCCGTTTGCTTTAATCATCAAACCATATTCTCCATCGGAACCAAGGAACATATTTGTTCTGTTATTAACATTGGTAGAATAAATCTGCAAACCATTGTATATTCTATTGCTTCCACCTGCTGCCAAGAAATCACCATTAATAGTGGCAGAACCAGATACTGTTAGGTTTGTCGCCGTCACCCCTTTTAGTGTAGCGTTTCCACCTACCGTCAATCCGCTATTCAACTTGAGCGACGTTGCTGTCACCGCACCATTAAAAAATGTGTTTCCTTTTACATATAACGAATAATTAGCCGTGCTCGTCGTTGGCACATAACCAATCGAAAGTTTACCAAGATTTCCCGCAGAAGGATCGAGGTATAAACCATAACTGTTTGTTTTTAAACTTTGTGCATTAACACTAACCGTCATCGCAACGCCTAAAAGAGTTGCGAACATAAATCTCATTTTCATTTTTTCTCTTTTTTAAGGTCCTAAATATTACAAAAAAATCCAAAGTGCAGCAGAACCTGACAACTACAAAATAGATTATTATTATCGATAATAGCAACGCAAAAGTATATATTTTTAAATTAATAGAAAAATAACACAACATTAATCAACCAACATTTATAAAAAATTAACAATCGAGCATATACTTATTATACATAAATAAAATATATAATATTTTTTGAAAAACAAAACACTTTTTATATAAATTCTCAACAATCATAAAATCACTTCATCTCATTTCATATAATCTCTTTATCCATAGCCAACAGATAGCAAAACACGATTTTTGTTAATTTCATTGTTCATAAAATTCCGAAAAAAAGTTAGTTTCCTTTTCCCTATCAAAACAAAAAAGTTATTAATTTTGCACTCGGAAAAAAGGAATCGCTAGAATGATAGACAAAGAGGCATATCCACAACATCCCGTCTATGACAAAAATACAATAGAATTTGTCACTGTCGCTGCTGAATACTGCGCTTTTCTGGAAAGTTGCAGAAGATATAACAGCAAATCTTTTTTTGACAAATCTGTCAAACTGCTATCCCTACTCTACTTAAAGACATCATTATTACCCAATCTGGAGGATAGTTCTTTTTCTGACCTCCAACAATTCGTCACAGAGGCATCCTACGAAAACATTCGCCAAAACATCACTTGTTTGACTGGACAATATGACGAATACCTAGAAGTCTTCCAAGAAGATATGCAATACAGCGACACTCCTATCGTGGCATATATCTCAGAAGGGCTTGCTGACGTATACCAAGACCTGAAAGATATGATCTCCAATTTTCAATCTGCCGACATTCAAATCATGAACGATGCTCTGCGAGATTGCAAAGATAATTTTCAAGCTTATTGGGGACAGAAAGCACTAAACACCCTTCGTGCAATGCACAACGTCCTTTACGCTGACATTGATTGGGAGGATGATGATCAACCGACAGACAACTACGACGATTCTGATTTAGAAACAAATATCAATAGAGAAGAAATAGATTTTTTCAATGATTAACGCGATCTGGCATAGGGAAAGTATCACTAAGGAAGATTTAGCAAAACTTCCCTCCGAAACGTATGAAGGTCAGATTTACGTAATACAAAGTATCACAGAGGCTCAAAAAGCTGTCGAAGCATTGAAAGATTGTCCTCTATTGGGATTTGACACTGAGACCAAACCCTCACGATTCAAAGGAGACGAACATGACATCAGCTTGATTCAACTCAGCACCGAATCTTTTTGCTTCCTATTTCGAATCATGAACAAACAGATTCTTCAACTGGTAAAATCAATCCTTGAGGACGAACATATCATGAAGATTGGTCTCTCTCTAAAAGATGACTTCAGAGGTCTGAACAAAAGCGGATCCTTTAAACCTAAAAACTTTGTCGAGTTACAAACTTACGTGAAGCAATTTGGCATAAAAGACAATGGCCTTTCTAAAATTTACGCAAACATCTTCGACAAAAGAATATCTAAACGGCAACGACTCAGCAACTGGGAAGCTGATTTTCTGACCAACGAACAGAAAAAATATGCGGCTTTAGACGCATGGGCTACCAGACGCATATACACTGAATTAGAAAATTTCAAAAACAAAAACAATAAAATTCCTGCAAAGGAACTATAAAAAGCAAAAGTATGGGAGGTATTTTCGGAATTATTAAAAAAAGCAGTTGTCTATGGGATCTCTATTACGGAACCGACTACAACTCGCATCTTGGTACAAAACGTGGCGGTATGACCATGTATGACAAAGAGATTGGATTTACTCGCAGCATCCACAACCTTGAAAGTTCTTACTTCAGAACGAAATTCGAACCCAACCTCCCTAAATTCAAAGGGAATGCTGGTATCGGTGTCATCAGCGACACTGACGCTCAACCAATCGTCATCAACTCTCATTTGGGACGATTCGCCATCGCAACCATCGCTTGTATCAACAACATCGATGAATTAGGCAAGGAACTTTTGGAGAAAAAAATGCCTTTCTCTGAAATGAGCTCCGGTAAAATCAACCAAACAGAGCTCGTCGCCCTTCTTATCTCTGAAGCTGAGACCTTTAAAGAGGGTATTGAAAATGTATATAACAAAATAAAAGGTTCTTGCACCATCCTATTGCTGACCGAGCATGAAATCATCGCGGCTCGCGACAAACTCGGACGTCTTCCTATGGTCATCGCCAAAAGCGAAGAGGGGTATGCCGTATCTTGTGAATCTTGCTCTTTCCACAATCTGAACTACGAGCCTTGCTACAACATCGGTCCTGGTGAAATCGTAAAAATCACAGCCGATGGTTTCGAACAAATCCGCAAGCCAGGCAAGAAGATGCAAGTATGCTCCTTCATGTGGGTTTATTACGGTTATCCTGTAAGTACCTACGAAGACATCAACGTCGACTGTGCCCGTCACTGCGCCGGTTGCCTTATGGGAAAGAAAGACCACTGCGATGCCGACTACGTGGCTGCCGTTCCTGATTCTGGAATCGGTTTCGCTATCGGATACTCCAATGGTAGTGGAATACCTTACAAAAGAGCTATCGTTAAATATACTCCTACATGGCCTCGTAGCTTCACCCCTGCAACTCAGGAGATTAGAAAGCTCGTGGCTAAAATGAAACTAATACCTAACAAACAATTGCTTAACGGTAGTCGCGTCATCTTCTGCGATGATTCCATCGTGCGCGGTACTCAGTTGTCTGACAACGTAAGCGCACTTTATTCATACGGCGTCAAAGAGGTGAACATGCGTATCTCCTGTCCTCCTCTCATCTATCCATGTGAGTTTTTGAACTTCGCTTCAAAGAACAACGAACTGGACTTAATCACCCGTCGAATCATTCAAAAATTTGAAGGTAGACACGACATCAAACTCGATAAATATCAAACCACAAACTCAAAAGAGTATAACCAAATGGTGGAGGACATCCGTCAACAATTCGATTTAACTTCCCTGAAATTCAGTCCTATTGAAGACTTAGTCGAAGCCATCGGATTACCTAAGGAACAAGTATGTACTCACTGTTTTGATGGTTCTAGTTATTTTGATTGATCATAATTAATCGTATGGAGAAAGCCATCATATACCAAGTTCTTCCAAGACTTTTTGGCAACACCAAAGAAAAGCCAAAAACCAATGGAACGCTGAAACAAAACGGATGTGGAAAGTTTAATGATTTTACCTCCGAACGTTTGAATGATATCAAAGAAATGGGATTCACCCACATTTGGTATACTGGCGTCATTGAACATGCCACACAAACCGACTATTCCAAGTTTGGTATTCAAAAAGACCACCCCGAAGTCGTAAAAGGCATTGCTGGCTCTCCCTACGCTATTAAGGATTATTACGATGTCGATCCTGATTTGGCTGAAGTTGTACCCAACAGGATGAAGGAATTTCAAAATCTGGTTGATCGAACACACAAGGTGGGACTCAAAGTAATCATCGACTTTGTTCCCAACCATGTGGCCAGACAATATCACTCCGATGCAAAGCCCTCTAAAGTCAAAGACTTAGGGGAAGGTGATGTGAAAGAGGTGTTCTTCTCCAACCAAAACAATTTCTACTATCTGCCAGGAGAAGATTTCTCCCCTCGGTTCGACATCTCATCCTTTAAAAACCCTTACAAAGAAAACCCTTGCAAAGCAACAGGTAATGATTGTTTCTCCAACAATCCAGGACTTTATGATTGGTACGAGACCGTCAAACTAAATTATGGTGTAGACTATAGGAACAATCAATATCACGATTTCTTCCCATTACCTGATACTTGGATGAAGATGCGAGACATCTTGTTGTTCTGGTGCAAAAAGAAAGTGGATGGATTCCGTTGCGACATGGCAGAAATGGTTCCTATCGACTTTTGGAAATGGGTTATTCCTCAAATAAAGGAATTTTACCCCGACATCATCTTCATTGCAGAAACATACGATCCTAACCAATACCATCTCTACATTCACGAAGGAAAATTCGATTTTCTATATGACAAAGTTGGTCTTTATGATACACTACGCAGTATCATGCGCAATGAAAACGCTTGTCATAACATAACTCAATGCTGGCAACGTCTCAATGGAATCGAAGGTCATGTATTGAACTTTCTCGAAAACCACGACGAGCAACGTATTGCACACCCTAATTTTGCTGGCAATGCAGAAAAAGGAAAGGCTGGCATGATTATAGCTAGCACCATCAACCAAGGTGCTGTCATGGTATACAACGGACAAGAGTTGGGAGAAAAAGCAATGGATCAAGAGGGCTTTAGCGGTGCCGACGGAAGAACCACTATATTCGACTATTGGTCCATTCCTACTGTCAGACGATGGCTCACAGGGAAATCCGAAAAGTCGGAATTGGAACTCCGTGATTTCTATACAAGATTATTAAATATCTGCCATTCTGAATCGGCCATTCAATCAGGTCTTTTCTTTGATTTGGAATATGCGAATTTCAACAATCCAAACTTCAATACTAATAAACAATACGCATACCTCCGCAAGAGCAACGACGCGCTATTGCTTATCGTAGCTAATTTCGATGACAGCGACGTCAAATTAGGCATTAATATACCTTATCACGCCTTTGAATATCTCAACATTGAAAATGGAACTGAGCGTCCGTATCAAAACCTGCTCACAAAGAAAAGAGGGAAATGTGTATTGTCATCAGACAAACAATTTTTCATTTCCGTTCCCAAAAACGAAGGAGTGATCATTAAAATCAACCTAAAAAGACACAAATAAGTAAGATTGGTTCGGCAATTATTTACCTCTGAGAAAAAATCTCATGGTAACCCACCAACTGGTCATGGTCATAATTAGAACCTAAAGGTCGATAGTAAACATATATTTGGTAACTATTTTCGGTCTCCCAATAAGAACCTTCCGTTCGCTCATTAGAAGCAGCTTTCGATCCCGCAGGAAGAAATACATACTGATAATTGTATCCGCCATTTTTTAGAATAAGGGCCAACTCATATTGGTGTCGTTCAAAGTTGTACACCATTTTGTTTTTCTCTTCCAACCAATTATCATTAAAACCTCCAATGACATAGACAGAGCCATCCAACCACGGATCTTCTCTAGGATAGACAAAATGAACAATTGAATAATCGATCTCCGCTTCACTCCATACATCCTGTGCATGCACTTTAAAATGTCCATTCACATCTTTTTCAAAAGCGTGAGACTGTCCCTCCTCATACTTTCCCGGCATTACTTCTACATGATAATAGGGTTCATAATAGGCAATTCGTTCTATTCTTCCACTATAACGAAAACGATGTGAGAAATCAACTACATTATACTCCCTTCCTCCTTCGAATGACAACTTACGTTCATCTTCGAATATCATCGATGAGGGTTTTATATATGTTGGTTTCAGATCAAACAACTCATTATCATGACGTCCATTCTGTCTGACAACCACTTTCAGTTCTTCTTGCATAGGATTCAGTTTATCATTGAATAACAATTCAAATGTCAGATGCTGATAAATACTATTAACACCATACACAGATTTACCAGAAACATTACCATCCAAAGACAACTGATTGTCACAGATAGAGAAACACCCCGTCATCAAGATTTTATCAGGTGCATCCGTATCATACACCTTAATAACATAATTACCAGATAATGTTGGCGTTAAATTCTCATTAGGTAAACGAACAGAGAAATGAGCATAATCAAACTTTGTATTGGTTGAGATAATAGGATTATCAAAAACCACCTCATTGATTCCCTCCAAATACTCCATTTCATTCAATGAAGAAGGACTCCAGTCTGCATTACAAAGCTCTATTTTATAGGCTAGATGAGGATAGTTGGATGACATATAATCAAACGCAACCGTAACATAGTCTGATGAATTTTTATCCAAAACAGGATAATCCAACTGATTATCATTTAAAAACAATTGGATTGTTTGTATCTTGTCATCATACGCACGCGTACGATAAGAAGACGCGCCCAATAACCATTGGGGCAATAGAAGTAGCAAAATAAAAAATTTCTTCATATACGAATAGAAGGAAAAGGGTAAACACAATGGTTTACCCTCTATGCATATTAATGATGGAATAAGCGAACACCAGTAAAGGTCATTGTCATACCATACTTGTCGCATGTTTCAATCACATTATCATCACGAACGGAACCACCAGGTTGTGCAATAAATTTCACACCACTTTTGTGAGCACGTTCAATGTTATCGCCAAATGGGAAAAAGGCATCTGAACCTAACGACACATTATCCATTTTTGCCAACCAAGCTTGTTTCTCCTCTTTCGTCAACACAGACGGACGTTCAGTAAAGAATTGTTGCCATGCACCATCGCGCAAAACATCATCATGCTCATCCTCCGAAATGTAAACATCTATCGTATTATCACGATCTGCACGTCTGATACCCTCTTTGAATGGCAAGTTCATCACCTTTGGATGCTGACGTAAAAACCAGATATCAGCCTTGTTTCCAGCCAAACGAGTGCAATGGATTCTTGATTGTTGACCAGCGCCAATACCGATAGCTTGTCCATCCTTGGCATAACAAACAGAGTTTGACTGCGTATATTTCAATGTGATCAAAGCAATCAACAAGTCACGTTTTGCCTCCTCTGTAAATGATTTACTTTGTGTAGGGAACTCTTTAAACAATGACTCATCGATCTTAATTTCATTACGGCCCTGTTCGAACGTAATTCCGTACACTTGTTTTCTTTCTATCGGATCCGGACGATAATTTGGATCTATCTGAATCACATTATACGTACCTTTTCTCTTATTCTTCAAGATATTCAATGCAGCTTCCGTATATCCAGGTGCGATGACACCATCAGACACCTCTCTATTTATCAAGAAAGCCGTCTCCTCATCACATACATCAGACAATGCTATGAAATCGCCATAGGATGACATTCTGTCGGCACCACGTGCACGTGCATAAGCAGTAGCCAACGGAGAAAGTTTCGCATCATCTACAAAATAGATCTTTTTCAATGTTTCCGACATCTCCACTGCAACTGCTGCACCAGCCGGACTTACATGCTTAAATGACGCTGCCGCAGGAAGTCCTGTTGCCTCCTTCAATTCTTTCACCAATTGCCAACTATTAAAAGCATCCAAGAAATTTATATACCCTGGACGCCCATTCAACACCTGAATAGGCAACTCTCCCTCTTGCATGAAAATACGAGAAGGTTTTTGGTTGGGATTACAACCATACTTTAACTCCAATTCCTTTGCCATTTTTTTAAATTATTAAAGGGGAACTAACTCTTAATTCCCCTAATTATCTTTATCGAAATTTTTCGTACAATAACTGCTTGAAACGTGGCGATTATCTCTCGAACACCTCTTCTATTCGTTCTACTCCGCCATCTTCCAAATCCTCATAATATACTAGAATCATTCTCCAATCAGACAAATCTCCTATTTCATAATACCACACTCCGTCTCGTGTACGCATCACAAGTTCTCCTCCTCTTAAACTCCATGAGCCATCAATCCAATCTGCATACACACGACCAAAACGGGTAACTCGTGTCGTCCTTATACGAAGATCTCCATTTCTGAAGAACTTGTATGAAACATCCTCTTTTTCATACTCCTTATAATCCTCTTTCCAATGAGAACGAGACTCCACATAATGTACTGTTTTAACCAAATGCCAGGCATCACCCACTATATAATCTTCATCAGTATACTCTGTATCACAAGAACTCAGACCAAAAGCAACCATTAGTACAATGCTTACCCAATAAATAATTCTGTAATTTTTCATATTATACTATTTTTTAATGATACGTATTTTTAGTTCTTTGTTTATCTTTTCGGCTTGCCTATTTCATCTATCCGAACAATAAGTCGTGCAAATATATAAATTTTATTTTAAATCGCATTTCTCAAGAACTCTTCTTTTCACATCTGAAATATTTATTACATTTGCAAACATTGACCACATAAACATTCATCCATGAAAAAACAAATCATCTTAATTATTCTTTTTCTCATTGGTTGCTGCCTATCAGCTCAATCATTAGACAAACAAGAATCCGAATCTGTAAAGAAACAAGTTATAGCCGAATGGAAATCGCAGATGTCCAACCTTTATGACGATGCTTATAAAGAGCACATCATCAGACGCGATGGGTTGGAATTGGCATTGGCATACATCATCAGAGGTTCAGAACCTACAGGAGGACGCAGTTTATGGATATCCATGCATGGTGGTGGAAATGCTCCTAAAGAGACAAACGACCAACAGTGGGAGAATCAAATATACCTTTACGAACCTCAAGGTATATACGTGGCTCCTAGAGCTCCATGGGATGATTGGGATATGTGGTTCAAAGCTCCTATCGACTCTCTGTTTCAAGACTTAATCACAATGATGATTGTCAAAGAGAACATCAATCCTGACAAAGTATACCTCTTAGGCTATTCCGCTGGTGGTGACGGTGTTTGGCGATTGGCTCCTCGTCTTGCGGATCACTGGGCTGCTGCCTCTATGATGGCTGGTCACCCTGGAGATGTCGGTCTTCGCAACCTAATCAACACCCCATTCACTATCTGGGTAGGTGCTCTCGACTCTGCCTACGACCGCAACAAGGAGGTAGAAAAAAGAGGTTACGAAATGGACTCTCTCAGTCAGACCGTTCCTGGAAAATACATCCACCAAAACAATATTGTTGCTGGGAAAAGTCACTGGATGGACCAAGTGGACACTGCTGCTATCAGTTGGATGAATCGATACACGCGCGACGCTCACCCTAAACAGATTATCTGGACACAAGAGGAATGTTTACGTGACGCATTCTACTGGGTCTCTCTCCCCTCCTCCATCAAACCAGTTCGTGGCAACACTTTTGAAGCAGAGATTGAAGGCAATACCATCACAATCGACAAGATGGACTACGACGAGGTGACAATCTGGTTGGACGATGACATGCTAGACCTTTCTCAACCTGTTACCATTCAATACGATGGAAGGACACTATTCAAACAAGTGGTGGAAAGAACGGAGGAAAGCATGAAGCAATCCATCTATGAACGAAAAGACCCTTCGTTCTGTTTCCCTGCTAATGTAACCATCTCAAAAGAGATGACCTACGAAGAAGAGGAACCTGTGGAGAGAATCGCCTGCGACACCACATGGTTCACTGGCGAAGGTACTCAGTATGGTGGTATTGCAGGTACCAATGGAGGAAACTGCGGCATTTTCGTAGAAGAGGGGGATTTCTATCATTGCGCCATGAATCACATTCAATATGACAGTAGCTACGCATGTGGAGCCTGTGTAAAAGTCTACGGACCTATTGGAGAAATCACAGTAAAAGTGGTGGATCGCTGTCCTGAATGCAAAATGGGTGACATTGATTTCTCAACCGATGCCTTCACCACCATCGCCAAACTGGAAGATGGACGAGTACCTATCAGATGGCAGTTTGTACCATGCCAAGAAGACAAGAACATCAAAGTGATGTTTGAAAAAGGAACAAGTCCGTTCTACTTCAAAGCAATATTTTACGACATAAGACACAGAATAAAAAGTCTAGAATACAAACGTTCTGATGGCTCCTTCGTTCCAATTCATCGTGAAATGTACAACTACTTTGTAGCACAGCAAGGTATAGATGAAGACCCATCCAAATGCGGACCTTACACATTCAGATTGACCGACGAGCACGGTGGCGTTGTCTATGTAGAGAATGTACAGTATGAAGCAGGTGTTGAAATAGACTTAGGCAAGCAATTTCCAAAAGCCAATTGTGGAGAAGATAGTGCAGTAGACGAAATCGAGAATTCCCTATTATGGAGTGATGATATTTTGCGAATCGAAGCATACGATTTATTAGGACACACCATCTACTCCACCAATCAACGAGACGAATACCTGAAATTTGCTCAAGAGTGGAATCGTATTCACATTATAAAGATATACTTCGAGAAATTCAGCAGAGTGGAATTACGGAAATAAAACAAAGGTGGATTTTATAAATCCACCTTTTATTTCTTTTTCGCCGTCGGAACAACAAAACCAACCACCAAAGCGCCAATAATACCAGCGCAAATCACTATTATTTTCACCACATTACTCGGTATAAAGAAAATAGTGGAGATGGAACACATGATAAGCATCATAGCAATGGCTGAGATTTTCCCGCGTATAGACAATCCTCGATTGTTCTCATATTCACGAATGTATTTTCCCAACCAGGATGCTAGCAATTTTTTCTGCAACCTCTCGCTACTTCTATAAAAAAGCCATGATGCTAAAAGCAAGAATGGCGTTGTAGGCAATCCCGGCACGACTACACCAATGGCACCCAATGCCACGCACAATGAACCTAACGCTATAAAAAGATATTCCTTAATCTGATGATTCATCTCTTTGAATTTTGATGCAAAATTAATGCTTTTATTTCTATTTATAAGAAAATTTCATGAATTGTTTTCACCCCGAAACAATAGGAAAACAGAGGTTTCAAAAGGAATAACAACGATTTTTTACTGAAACAAAAATACCATGATTTGAGATAATAATCACATAGCAATAGAAAAGGAAATATTATTTTTGAACTAAACTTATTGGCTTAAGTTAAAAATGAAGTTTATGTAAAATTTAAGTGTTATGAAAGCTAGAATCATTATTGCAAGTGTTGTGTGTTGTTTGACTCTTCAATCGCACGCACAAGAAAGTTGGAAACTCATATGGAATGACGAATTTGATTACAACGGAGCACCGGATAATTCAAAATGGTCGTTTGACACAGAAGGGAATAATTGGAACTGGGGAAATGACGAGCAACAAAATTACACCCCAGAAGAAATGAAAAACGCATGGGTAGAAAATGGCAATTTGATCATTGAAGCCCGAAAAGAGAGCTATAGGTGGTATGGAGATGGAGAAACAAAGAACTACACATCTGCCCGTCTTCGCACTTACAGAAAAGGAGATTGGTGTTATTGTAAGATTGAAGTTCGTGCATTACTTCCAGAAGGGAAAGGCATGTGGCCAGCCATTTGGTTGTTGCCAACAGATGAAGTATACGGAGGATGGCCCCAGAGTGGCGAGTTGGACATCATGGAGAATGTAGGATTTGATCCAAGCAGAATACATTGTAACATCCACACCGAAGCTTACAACCATAAAAACGGAACCAATAAAGGTAATTCCGTTAACGTCTCCCTACCACACGATAATTGGCATGTCTATCGTATTGAATGGGATGCAGAAAGCATCAACTATTACGTAGATGACACACATGTTTTCACATTCCAAAACGAACACAGAACCTGGAAAGAGTGGCCATTTGATCAAAAATTTCACTTGCTTCTCAACATTGCCGTTGGTGGAAGCTGGGGAGGTGAACAAGGAATCGAAGATTGGAGACTTCCTCAAAGAATGCTTGTAGACTACGTGAGAGTTTATGAAAAATCAGGTATGTCATCAATGGATGATGAAATAGCAAATACAGTAAAAGTATATCCATCTTTAGCAGAAGAGACCATTAGCATTAGCGGACTAACCACTAGCGAGCAAATTCAAATCATATCCATCAATGGAAATGTGATTATGGAAGCTAAAGTTGACGCTGACGACAACACGCTCAATGTAGACGGATTGTCACAAGGCAAGTATCTTGTAAGAATTGGCAATTCAACATATCCATTCATAAAGAAATAAAAGAACAGAGAACCATAGGTTTAAGGATTATTATTACCGTATAACCCGCTTGCCAATTCTGGCAGGTGGGTTATATTTTTATCCTCATTTCAGATTAATTTATATTCGTATGCTCTTCTCTCCTCTTACGCAACATTCGTAGTAAACAACACATCCCCCCAAATTAGCCATCTATTGCGAAGAAAATCAGTCAAACTATATCATTCACCACTGGTATTTTGAGGGCCGTTAAAATTAAATATTGACACATTATTCTGTGTGTCATCATGGCAAAAAAAAGCCATCGGAAATCCGATGGCTTTTTATATAATCAGAATCGATGAATTATTCTTGATTCAATGTAAAGCGTTTGAAAGCAGTACAAGTCAAAGTCTTAGAAACAGAAGCCATATACTGAGCAACGTTGATCTTAGCCTCTTTAATGAAAGCTTGGTTCAACAAAGTTTGCTCTTTGTAGATTTTCTGAATACGACCATTAACGATACCGTCAATCATCTGAGGTTTCAAGTTAGCAGCAGCTTGAGCGCCAACTGTCTCTTTAATCTCACGAGCTTTAGCAGCTTGTTCAGCAGTGATCCAACCTTTTTCGATGTTAGATTCGATATGAGCATCAGAATCAACATGAGCAGGATTGATACCAGCTTTAGACAAAGCGTTATCAACTTGTTTTTGAACCATTTCTGCTTTTGTCTTTTCAGTAGCGATTTCGCGCTCTTTAGCAACATACTCAGCAGGAACGCCCTTCTCATCGATAGCGATTGGGTTCATTGCAGCTACTTGCATTGCAACATCCTTGTAAGCTTGGACATCCAAACCAGCCTCATTGAAAGCAACGATAGAAGCCAACATGTTACCTGGGTGAATGTAAGCCAAAGTAGCAGGACCTTTTACAAATTCGTAAGCGCCCAACTCCATTTTCTCACCAGTCACACCAGAGCGATCTGTGATCAATTGTTGAACAGATGAATTACCGATCATCAAAGAGTTCAATTCCTCCAAAGATGCAGGTTTCACCTCCATTGCCTTATCAAGTATTTGTTTTGTCAAAGCGACAAAGTCAGCATTTTTAGCGACGAAGTCAGTTTCGCACTTCAAAGCAACGATAGCAGCGAAATCACCGTTAGCAGCAGCCAACACACAACCTTGTGCAGCATCGCGATCACTTCTTTTAGCAGCAATTGCCTGACCTCTTTTGCGGATAAGCTCTACAGCCTTGTCGAAATTGCCTTCAGCCTCAGTAAGAGCCTTCTTGCAATCCATCATACCCGCACCGGTCATAGTACGCAATTTGCTAATATCAGCCATTGAAACAGCCATATCTCTTAAAAATAATTTACGTTAATAATTAATCTTCAGTAGTATTGAATTTGCTAGCTACTTTAGCGTTCAAAGCCTCACCATCTAAGTTAGTCTTAGGAGTTTTCTTAGCAGCTCTTCTGCGCTCTTTCTTTTCAACGCCTTCAGCAGATTCAGACTCTTCCTTCTCAACTTTTCTTTCATCCAATCCCTCTTTGATTGCACCACAAAGAGCATTCAAGATAACCTCTACAGATTTTGTAGCGTCATCGTTAGCAGGGATAATGAAATCGATGTCATTAGGATTAGAGTTTGTATCAACAATACCATATACTGGAATACCCAATCTCTTAGCTTCTTTTACTGCGATGTTTTCTTTTGTTACGTCAACAACGAAAAGAGCAGCTGGAGTTCTTGTCATATCAGCGATACTACCCAAGTTTTTCTCCAATTTTGCACGTTGGCGAGAGATTTGAAGTTTTTCTCTTTTTGACAAGTTATCGTAAGTACCATCATTAGTTAACTTATCGATAGAAGCCATTTTCTTAACTGCCTTACGGATTGTAGGGAAGTTGGTCAACATACCACCAGCCCAACGCTCAGTAACGTATGGCATAGAAACTTCAGATGCCTTATCAGCAACTACTTGCTTTGCTTGTTTTTTTGTTGCAACAAAAAGAATCTTTTTGCCCGATTTTGCAACCTGCTTCAAAGCAGCAGCAGCCTCATCTATTTTAACTACAGTCTTGTGAAGATCAATAATATGGATACCATTACGTTCCATGAAGATATAAGGAGCCATTGCTGGGTTCCACTTTCTTTTCAAGTGTCCGAAATGACAACCTGCTTCTAATAATTCATCAAAATTAGTTCTTGACATTTTCTTTTAATTTTAATCGTTTACATTCTTTTTTTTAAATCAATCACCCAGTAGTTCGACTCACGCCAAAGTCTGGATAATTTAGATACTAAACGTCTTCTCAAAGAGTCGATATAATACAATATATAACTCCTCCAAGGACTAACGTTTACTGAACTGGAATCTCTTTCTTGCTTTAGGACGACCTGGTTTCTTACGCTCAACCTCACGAGAGTCACGAGTTAAGAATCCTTCGCTCTTCAAAGCAGTCTTGTTCTCAGCATCAAACTTAACCAATGCACGTGCAATAGCCAATCTCAAAGCCTCAGCTTGTCCAGTGAAACCTCCACCATCCAAGTTAGCCTTTACATTGAATTTATCTGCTGCGCTAAGTTGATTTAACGGTTGCTTTACAACATATTGCAAAATTCCTGAAGGAAAGTAAGTAGCTAAATCCTTGCCATTGATGGTGAATTCACCATTTCCTTCGCTTAGGTATACGCGCGCAACTGCGGCCTTTCTTCTACCAATTGCATTTATTACTTCCATGTGCTTACTTAATTGAGTTTAAATCGAGTTGTTTTGGTTGTTGTGCTTCATGCTTGTGCTCGCTTCCTGCATACACATAAAGATTTCCTAGTATTGCACTGCCAAGACGGTTCTTAGGCAACATTCCCTTAACCACTTTTCTTAGCAATTTTTCAGGACTCTTCTTCAACAATTCTCCTGGAGTATACTCTTTTTGTCCTCCTGGATAACCTGAAAACTTCAAATAAATACGATCTGTAGCTTTCTTTCCTGTGATCTTAACTTTGTCTGCATTGATAATAATCACATTATCGCCACAATCTACATGAGGAGTAAAGTTTGGCTTGTACTTACCTCTTAATAGCTTTGCAACCTTAGATCCTAAACGTCCTAATGGTTGATCTGTTGCATCAACAAGAACCCATTCCTTGTTCACTGTTGCCGCATTAGCTGAAATTGTTTTGTAACTTAAAGTATCCACTTTAAACGTTTTTAATTAGTTAATTAATCTTTCACTTCGCCTTCCGACTTCGGGCAAGCCTTCCAGCATTTGACTTTTGACTATTTTGGATAATAAATCGGGCGCAAAATTACGACTTATTTTTTAAATAAAAAAATGTTTTTCATATCTCTTTGTCAAATACTTCTCTTTTTCTTCTTCTCGTTTTTCGTTTTTTTTACGTAAGTTTGCATCTTATGGCGACCACTACTTCTTAATCGCCAACATTATTTAACTCTAATTTGATATGAAAATAATTGCTGTCGGCTGGAATTACGCGGAACATAATAGGGAATTAAACCGCATTAGCATCCCTGATCATCCTGTCATCTTTATGAAACCTGAAACGGCTCTTCTTAAAGATAACAAACCGTTTTTCCTCCCCGACTTCTCCAACAGAATTGAATACGAAACGGAAATAATCGTTAGAATCTCTAAAATGGGGAAAAACATCTCCGCCAAATTCGCCGATCGTTACTACGATGCCATCGGATTGGGAATCGATTTCACCGCTAGAGATTTACAAAACGAGTTCAAATCAAAAGGTGCCCCTTGGGAAATTTGCAAAGGATTCGACAACTCCGCTCCTATCAGTGAGTTCTTGCCAAAAGAGAATTTCAACATTGACAACCTTTCGTTCTCTTTGAAACTAAATGACACACTCGTTCAAAAAGGAAACACTCATGACATGATTTTCAAAGTGAATGAAATTATTGAATACATTAGTAAATTCTTCACCCTTAAAACAGGCGACATCATTTTCACTGGCACTCCCGTGGGTGTCGGTCCCGTAAAAATCGGAGATCACCTCGAAGGATTTATCGAAAACAATAAAATGTTAGATTTTTACGTTTCTTAACTAAATTTAATATCGTTAAAAGTAAATTTGGTATTCTTATGAGAAAAACTTTTTTATTCTGGATTATATTTATAGTAGGGCTTTTTCAAATCACACCTTCATTCTCCTACGACTTCAAATCTGAGTCTGTTCTTGCCTCCGGCAACTGGGTCAAAATCAGAGTGAAGGAGACAGGATTGTGCAAACTCACATACGACCAACTAAAACAAATGGGATTCAAAAACCCAGCTGAAGTACGCATATTTGGATATGGTGGTAACGTTTTAAGCGAAACTGTTTCTGACAGCAGTAAAATAGACGACTTAAACGAACTACCCATCTATCAAGGCAATAACTTCCTCCTGTTTTACGCTCGAGGTCCTAAAAACTGGTATCATAAAAAAAATTCGTTAACCTACGAATACGATTATAGCATCAACACCTACTCCAACTACGGTTACTATTTTCTATCAGACAACGTAGGATCAAAAAGAAGAATAGCGACAAATGAAAGCCATATTTCTTTGTCGGACACCATGGACGTACACACCTACCAAGAGAGACAGATTTTAAAAAATGAAGAATTCAACTATGTCTCATCTGGTAAAGTTTGGTACGGTGACAAATTTTACAACAACAGCTCCTTCTCCACGTCGTTCAACTTTCCAAACATCGACACCACTCAGGAGGCATCCATTTTAGCAAGAATTGCTACAACATCCAAAGCAAAATCCACCATCAATTTATCATACGAGTTTGGAAACACATATCTTAACGAATCTGTTGAATACCCTATTTGCTCAGGCCATCTTGTTGCAAACGAAATCGCAAAATGGAAGTACGCAAAACCTTCTGGTTCTCGCATCTCCGTTTCTGCTACATTCAAAGGATATGACATTTCTGATTACGCATCCATAGAACGCATCATTGCTTTGGCTTACCAATCATTGGATATGAAATCATCCAACACTCTCTTCTTCAGAAATCCATCTTGCAACGATGCAAACAAAAATTACCGCTTTATATTGGATAATTGTCCTTCTGAAATTCAAATATGGGACATCACCAACCCTATAGAGCCTCAACAACTCGTAACAGAACGTACCGACAACAAAGTTTCATTTGTCAGCACCTTCGAAGGAACTCCTCATGAATATGTTGCTTTCAACACAAATAATCCAAAGACAATCTCCGCAGAATTTGTCTCCACTGTTGCCAATCAAAACTTGCACGCAGAGCAGCCTGTCGACCTTGTCATCATCACGCACCCTAATTTCATGTCTGGTGCCACCGAAATCGCTAATATTCACGAAGAATACGACAATTTCAGCACGCTCATCACCACGCAAGAAAAAATTTACAATGAGTTTTCTTCTGGAACACCTGATGCAACGGCTATTCGATGGTTTATGAAGAAACTCTATCAAGAGAATGGAGAAAAGCCTTTCTTCCTTCTTTTAATTGGTGACGGATGTTTTGACAACAGAGGTATATTAACAAGCAGCGGAACAAAAGTCAACAATCTCATGATCACCTATCAGGGAGGAAGTTCAACCGAGGAATCTGCTTCGTATGTAACCGATGATTATTTCTGCTTCCTTTCCGACAAAAACTTATCAAATGGGGATGCAAGAATGGGAATCTCCGTAGGTCGTATACCTTGCAACTCGGTAGATGGTCTTAACGCTGTTATCAAAAAAATAAAGAAACACATCGAGAATAAAGACTACGGAAAGTGGAAAAACAAAATTTTGTTATTGGCGGATGACAACGAAGCATCAAATGATTATAACAAATTCTGTCGCTACTCAGATGGCATTGCCAAAAAGGTCCAAGCCCACAACAACGCCATGGAAATAAAGAAAGTGTACCTCGATGCCTACACGAGGACAACAGGATCCAATGGTAGCCGTTATTATGAGGTGGAGAACATCATCAAAGAGGAAATAGACAAAGGAATTATGTTCTTCAATTACATCGGACATAGTAGCAAAATTGGTTTCACTGCAGAACATGTATTCACACAAAATCAAGCACGCTCCATTTATAACGACAGATGTGGATTCTGGTTCACCGCCAGTTGTGAATTTGCTCAATATGATGGTTTGGACATCTCCGGAGGAGAAGATCTTCTGCTTAATCCTAATGGAGGTGCACTCGTTCTGTTGAGTTCCGCCAGAGTAGCATACGACAACAAAAACGACAATCTAAATCAAGTGCTTTTCACAAAAATGTTCTTAAGAGACGAAGATGGATTGCCTTTACGCATTGGTGAAATCACTAGACTAGCCAAATACTCGTTGAACAATGATTCTAACAAATTAGCTTTCACCCTTTTCGGAGATCCTGCTCTACGTCTTTGCTATCCTAACAACAAAATATTGACAGACTCCATCGTAGAAATCAATGGCAATCCAACCGATACATTAAAAGCACTCTCCGAAATTACAGTGTATGGGCACATTGCAGACAACGACTCTGTCTTCTTGCCAGACTTTAATGGCACCCTATATGTTACCTTGTATGATAAAGAGGTGACACTCTATACCAAGGGAAATATCTATACGGACAAAGAACAAATCATCCAAAACAGACATCAGTATACTGATCGTCCTAACATTCTTTTCTCCGGACAAGTTGAAGTAACCAATGGAGAATTCTCATTCCTAATGAAAATTCCAAAAGATATTAACTACAGCTACGGAGAAGGTCGTCTCGCCTACTACGCATTCGATGAAGAAAAAGATTACGAAGCACAAGGTGCATACGAACAATTCCTTATCGGAGGCAGTTGCGATAACATTGACTACGAGACAGACGGGCCTAGCGTCTCCCTCTACATAAACACGAAAGATTTTGTCTCTGGGGACAAGGTGAACTCATCGCCCGTATTCTACGCCAATTTGTTCGATGAAAGTGGTATCAACGCATCTGGATGCGGAATCGGTCACGACATCACACTGACACTGAATGGATCTAAGGAACCTATCATACTCAACAACTACTTCTCTTATTCCAAAGACAGCTACAAGAAGGGAAGCGTTGTTTATCAACTGACAAACTTAGAAAATGGCACGTATACACTGACATTCAAAGCTTGGGACTTGATGAACAACTCCACGACCAAAAGCATTCAATTTGTTGTCGACAATGAAATGGATATCGAAGTGGAAGATCTGATTATCTACCCTAATCCTGCTAAGGATAACGTAACATTGAAAGTTATTCATGACCAACCGCAAACCATCCAATCTTTCCGATTCATATTGTATGACATCAATGGAAGAATCGTATACAAGTCGGATGACATCACTTCTAAAAATGATGGACAATTCTCATGGACGTGGGATCTATGCGCACAGTCTGGAAGAAGAATTGATGCGGGAAGCTACATAGGAAGAGCTGAAATCAAAATCAACGGTAAAGAATACGTGGGTAAATCGAAAAAACTAATCATTTTACCTTAGTAAATCCATTTTAAGAAATTTTGAATTGGTTTTCGTAGAGACGCAATGCATTGCGTCTCTACGGTGACCAACTGACAAACAGCAAGATAGCAGAAGAGATTTAGAACGTCAAATCTATGTAACCCACAAATTTATTAACGGTGAATACTTAGGACTCACCTATAAATAGGTATTACATGAGAAACAATTGTTTTATTTATATCTTACTTATTGTGGGACTTTTACAAGTTTCTCCCTCATTCGCCTACAATTTCACCTCACAATCCGTCCTTGCCTCTGGTCATTGGGTTAAAATCAGAGTGAAGGAGACGGGGCTATGCAAACTTTCCTATGAACAACTAAAACAGATGGGATTCAAAAATCCAGCCGAAGTATGCATATTTGGCTATGGTGGTAACGTTTTAAGTGAAAACTTTCTCGATAGTAAAACGGACGATCTAAACGAACTACCCGTCTATCAAGGCAACAATTTCTTTCTTTTTTACGCTCAAGGACCAAAAAACTGGTACTACAACGAAAATCCGAACGCCAACGAATACGACTATAGCATCAACCCCTACTCCAACTATGGTTACTATTTTTTGTCAGACAATGTGGGATCCAAAAGAAGGATAACGAAGAAAGAGCACCAACATTCTTCTCCCGACACTATAGACGTAGTCAGCTACCAAGAAAGACTGATTTACAAACATGAGGAATTCAACTACGTCTCATCTGGCACTGTTTGGTATGGAGACAAATTTTATAACGATAGCACCTTCTCCACTTCGTTTCACTTTCCAAACATAGACACTACCCAAAACGCATCTATTTTAACTAGAATAGCGGCATCCTCCAATGTGAAATCAGTTGTCGATTTATCATACAACTTTGGTGGCACGAATCTTATTGATTCTATTACATATCCCAATCGCGCAAAGGATCTCGTTGCCAATGAAGATTCCCAATGGAAGGTTTTAAAACCACAGGGATCTGATTTCCGCATTTCTGCCACATATAGAGGAACTAACTTTACCGACTACGCCTCCATAGAACGCATCGTCGTCTTGGCTTACCAATTATTGGACATGCAATCGACAAACACGCTCTATTTTAGAAACCCTTCCTGCAACATCCCCAACAAAACTTACCGCTACATATTGGACAACACTTCCTCAGAGACTCAAATTTGGGATATTTCCAACCCTATAGAGCCTAAACAAATGACAACAGAACGAAGTGGATCTAAACTTTCCTTTGTCGATACATACGCATCCACTCCATGCGAATATGTAGCTTTCAACATGGATAATCACAACTCTATCACTGCAGAATTTGTATCCTCTGTTACCAACCAAAACCTACATGCAGAGCAACCTGTCGACTTTGTCATCATCACTCACCCGAACTTCATGTCTGGCGCCATCGAAATTGCTAAGATTCATGAAGAAAACGACAATTTCAGCACTCTCATCACCACACAAGAAAAGATTTTCAATGAATTCTCATCCGGAACACCCGATGCTTCTGCTATTCGTTGGTTTATGAAAAAACTCTATCAAGAGAATGGAGAGAAACCCTTCTATCTTCTTTTGATTGGCGACGGTTGTTTTGATAACAGAGCCATTTTAGCAAATGAAAGAACGAGAATCAACAATTTCATCATCACCTATCAAGGAGGAAGTAGTGTGGATGAATCCGCCACATACGTAACAGATGATTATTTCAGTTTCCTTTCCGATAATCAGTTGATAAACGAAGGTACGCCCATAGACATTACCATTGGGCGCATACCATGTAGCACGATAGAAGAACTTAACGGCTACATTAAAAAGATAAAGAGACATATAGAAAATAAAAACTACGGGAAATGGAAAAATAAAATCTTGTTATTAGCCGACGATAATGAAACTAGCGTCGATTTTAAAAAATTCTTTCGGCATGCGGATAAGGTTGCAGATGTAATTCATGAGCAAAACAATGCCATGGAAGTTAAAAAAATCTACTTTGATTCCTATATAAGGGCAACGGGGGGTAATGGTTACCGTTACCCTGAGGTAGAAGAAATCATCAAAGAAGAGATTGACAACGGTGTTATGTTTTTTAACTACATTGGTCATAGTAGTAAGGTCGGATTCTCTGCCGAGCATGTCTTCACACAGAACCAAGCACACTCCATACGCAATGACAAGTGCGGTCTTTGGTTAGCCTTCAGTTGTGAATTTGCACGTTATGATGATTTGGACCGATCAGGAGGCGAAGATCTCCTACTAAATCCGAATGGTGGCGCCCTCGCACTAATTGGCTATTCCAGACTTGCTTACGAAAATTTTTCGGAGAAGCTCAACATAAACTTTTATAAGAACATGTTTTTAAGAGACTCCGATGGTTTGCCTTTACGTATTGGTGAAATTAATCGGATGACGAAAAACGCGACCACAAAGAATAGCAACAAATTGAGATTAGTCTTACTAGGCGACCCCGCTCTGCGTCTTTTTTATCCGAGCGACAAAATCTTAACAGACTCTATCACTGAAATCACAGGAGAAAGAACAGATACCATACGAGCATTGTCCGAAATCAAAGTATACGGACATATTGCTGACAAGAATTCTGTTTTCATGTCCGATTTCAATGGCACCATACATGTCACCCTATACGACAAAGAGATGACGTGTTACACCAAAGGGAATATCAGCCCCGGTATAGCGTATAGCTCTCAATTCAAACACGAGTACAAAGATCGTCCCAATATTCTTTTCTCTGGCATGACAGAAGTAACCAACGGAAAGTTTTCCATTCTTATGAAAATACCGAAAGACATCAACTACAGCTACGGAAAAGGTCGTCTCGTCTACTATGCATTCGACGAAGAAAACGATTATGAAGCACAAGGAGCATACGAGGATTTCCTTGTCGGAGGCATTTGCGAGAACATTGATTACGAAACAGAAGGTCCAACCATTTCACTCTACTTAAACACAAAGGATTTTGTTTCCGGAGACAAAGTAAATTCTTCACCCGTACTCTATGCCAATCTATTTGATGAAAGTGGTATCAACGCATCTGGGTGCGGAATCGGTCACGACATCACCCTGACACTGAATGGAGCTAAAGAGCCTATCATCCTCAACAACTACTTCTCTTATTACAAAGACAGTTACAAAGAAGGAAGTGTTGCTTATCAATTGACAAACTTAGAAAATGGCACGTACACACTCACAGTCAAAGCATGGGATTTGCAAAACAACTCCTCGACCAAGAGCATCCAGTTTGTTGTCGACGACAAACTGGAAATCGGGATAAAAGATTTGACCATCTATCCAAATCCAGCTACAGATAACGTAACTTTGAAGGTAAGTCATGACCAACCGCAAACCATCCAATCATTTCGATTCTTATTATACGACATCAATGGGAAAATCGTTTACAAGTCGGATGATATCACATCAAAAAACGATGGACAGATATCATGGACATGGGATTTATGTTCAGAATCTGGAAGAAGAATTGACGCAGGATGTTATATTGGAAGGGTCGAAATTAAGATTAACAACAAAAAATATGTGGGTAAATCGAAAAAAGTAATCATTTTACCACAATAAAAACTTGTATAATTAGTTTTAGATTTAGTAAATTTGCAGTCGTTCATCTTGCAAGAAATAAAATATAGATAATGAAAAAGAACAAATTAAAAGCTATTTCGTTAGCAGCGTTATTATCAGCGGGTATTTTTTCATCCGCATTTGCCCAAGTACAGGTTAAAGATGATGGTGGAGCAAACTACAATCCACTACAAACCGCAATTCCATTACTTTCTATTTCTCCAGATGCAATTGGAGGTGGTATGGGAGATGTGGGAGCAGCAACTGCACCTGATTACAATTCTCAATATTGGAATCCTTCAAAATATGCATTATCACAAAGCAAGGGTGGATTTTCATTGTCATACACTCCATGGTTGAGAAAGATTGTTGATGATATCGATTTGGTATACCTCGTAGGTTATTACAAACCAACTGAGCGTACAGCTATCGGAGCATCTCTTCGCTACTTTGACATGGGTAAGATTAACTTAACAGGAACGCCTGATGCAACAGGAACGCCTCAAGACTTAGGTGTTGCTCAACCTCATGAGTTGGCAATTGATGCTAGTTTCTCTATGCTATTATCTGAATATTGGTCAGGTGGTGTTGCTCTTCGCTTCATCTACTCCGACCTTTTCAATGGTATGGACGACGAGGATGAATATTCTAAAGCAAAAGCTTTTGGCGCTGACCTCTCATTTTCTTACAGAAAACCTGTTCAAATCAACGAGCAAGAGTCAACCGTAGGTTTCGGTGTTGCCATTACAAATATCGGTAATAAGGTATCTTACGATAACGATGCTACTATGCAATTCATCCCTACTAACTTCCGTATCGGAGGTAGTTTTGAATATGCATTTGACGAGTTCAACCGCCTAGGAATCGCAGTAGACTTCAACAAACTATTGGTTCCTACTCCTTATGGTTCTAGAAAACTTTATAACTCAGACGAGGAATATAATGCAGCAAAAGAGCGTTACGAAGAATGCTCTTCCATTGGAGGTATCTTCCGTTCTTTGGGTGATGCTCCTGGTGGATTCAAAGAGGAAATGAAAGAGTTCAACTTCTCTGTCGGATTGCAATACTCGTATGCAAGAAAGTTCATGGTTCGTGGAGGTTACTTCAACGAAAGTGCTGATAAAGGAAACAGAAAATACTTCTCAGTAGGTGCAGGATTCCACTTGATGATATTTGAATTGAATGCAGCCTATTTGATTTCCATCGCACAAACCAACCCATTGGATAGAACACTTCGTCTATCTCTTGGATTTGACATGGGCGGTATCAAGTCATTGTTCGGATCTTCCGACCCTGTAGAAGAAGAATAATCAAATAAACAATGCTAATAATAATGATGGAGTTACTTTCAGTTGCTCCATCATTTTTAATTTTTTAAAAATGAACTTTAGAGTAGGACAAGGTTTCGACGTACATCAATTCGCTGAAAATAGAGATTTATGGTTGGGTGGCATCAAAATTCCGTACGAATTGGGATTGCTGGGACATTCAGACGCGGATGTACTTATACACGCTATCTGCGATGCACTATTGGGTGCGGCTCACCTTCGCGACATCGGGTACAACTTTCCTGACACTTCTTCTGAGTTCAAAGACATAGACAGCAAGATACTGTTAAAAAGAACCATTAAACTGATCAAGGATAAAGGGTACGAAATAGGCAACATCGATTCTATCATCTGCGCCCAACAACCCAAAATCAATCCTTACATAGACCAGATGGAGAAATGTCTTGCTGATGTGATGGGCATAGATATTGACCAAATAAGCATAAAAGCCACTACAACTGAGAAATTAGGATTCGTGGGAAGAAAAGAGGGCATCGCCGCCTACGCCACCGTCCTTATCGAAAAGAAAAATAGAAACATCTCTTTCTGCATATAACGAATAAAACAAAAGTTCTCGATGTTAACAATGTTCATAAAAGGTCTGATAATTGGAGTGATCGTTTCTGCTCCAATCGGTCCCATCGGCCTCTTATGCATCCAAAGAACTTTAAATGGAGGAAGAAAGAGAGGTATCGCAACTGCACTCGGCGCATCTACGTCTGACCTTTTATACGCTTGCATTGCCGTATTTAGCATGTCTATAGTGGTCAACTTCATTGAAACCCACCAACTAATCCTACAAATCATTGGAACAATCGTCGTCTTCTTCTTTGGTCTCTACACATTCATGGACGACCCCAGAAAAAAACTAACCAAACTAAAACAGGAAAATAGCTATGATGACTTTATCACTTCATTCGGACTCACCATTACCAATCCGATTGTCATCGTTCTATTTATGTTCCTATTTGCCAAATTTCATTATATCAACGAAGACATCACCTTTATACGAAGTGTATTAAGCATCGTTTTTATTATGCTGGGTGCTGCTTTTTGGTGGACTTTTCTTGTTTACCTTGTGGACTTCTTTAGAGGCAAATTCAATGTCCGCGGACTATACATCGTCAACAAAGTAACTGGTATGTTACTGATGATTATCGCACCTATCAATCTTATATCTACCCTAATCGGATAGGCACTCCCCCATCCCATCATTCGTACGGATTTCATTTCAAAAAATATCACATCAAAAAAAAACACTATTGGTTCTAATCATCATTACATTCAAAAAAATTAGTACCTTTGCGCGACAAAAAAAATAAAAGATAAATTATGAAAAGAATTGTAACAATTCAAGATGTTTCTTGCGTAGGCAAATGCTCTCTTACTGTAGCATTACCAATCATTTCAGCAATGGGTGTCGAAACTGCCATCATACCAACTGCTGTATTATCCACCCACACAATGTTCAATGGCTTCACATTTAGAGATCTGACCTCAGACATCACTCCAATATGCGAACATTGGAAAAAAGAAAATATTCAATTTAGTGCTATATACACAGGATACTTAGGTTCTTTTGAACAATTAGATTTGATGAAGAAACTCATCGATGATTTTGGAGGGAAAGAGACACTAACCATTGTTGACCCTTGCATGGCTGACAACGGCAAACTATATCCTGGATTCACACAAGAATTCGCATTTGCTATGAAAGACCTTTGTAGCAAAGCTGATATAATCGTTCCCAACATGACAGAAGCAAGCTTCATGCTTGGCATTCCATACAAAGCCAGTGGATACGATCTATCTTACATTAAAGATTTATTAAGGCAATTAGCTAACATCGGTGCAAAGAAAGTGGTGCTTAAAGGAATCGAATTTGCAGAGGTTCAACCTGAAATAGGTGATGTAAAAGGCAAAATCGGTATCATTGCATACGACAAGGAGAGCGATTCATTCAGTTGGTACTTCCACGAAAAGATGAGTCAAAGTTTCCATGGTACAGGAGATATCTTTGCAAGCGTCTTCACAGGTGCTATGGTACGTGGCAAATCATTTAAAGAGTCCTACTCTTTGGCTGCTAACTTTGTGGTTGAATCCATCAAAGCCACTTTGGCACACGACGATCACAACACTTATGGCGTTGACTTCGAGACTGCCATTCCTTATTTAGTAAAGAATCTGTAAGAGACAATTCATAAAAGAAATGAAGGTGGGGAAAACTCCACCTTCATTCTTTTTCTTCCATATCCATCTTATATTTTCTCAATGCCTCCTCCACATTCGATTGATAATCGGACAGTTTTCGGCTTTTCAATATCTTCTTTCTTGATCGATGGTCTAATTCAGGGAGTAAATATTCCCAAAAGGAAGAGAGTTTCTGAACCAACTGCAATTCTCCCCCACTCATCACGTTTCCATATCCCTCTGTCAAATCACTCATAAATGATTTCAGACGTTTTACTTTTTCTGTCACAGGCACAACACTTCCCGAAACAATTTCCTCTACCAGAAAAGGATTTTGAAGCAAGCCTCTTCCAATCATCACACCACTTACCGACGGGTATTTCTCACACATCGACAAATAGGATGGCAAATCTACAATATCACCATTAAAGACCAATGGAATTTTACACTGTTTCATAAAGTCTGAAAACGCCTCATAATGCATCTCCCCTTTATACTGTTCCTTACCTATTCTTGCATGTAAAGTTATCTGCTTTAAGTTTGATTCATTCAGTAATGGGATAAGAGCGACCCACTCATTCTCTTCATTCATACCCAAACGCATCTTCACCGAGAATTCACAAGAGTCGTACTTTTTCAAAGCCTCCAATACATTCTTTACCAAGTCAGGAGAAGCAAGTATACCAGCCCCTTTCTGTTTCTTTGCGATCATTGGGAAGGGGCAACCAAAATTCACATCAATCCGATGATAGTCCAACTCCAGCAGTCGATTCACCAAAATGTCCACCTCTTCCGCCGTATTGGCAATAATTTGAGGCACCAATCGATTCTGTTCCCTTAGAAGAGGATTTCTATCAGGTTGAAGGTCTTTGCGGTCATGCCATCGCACATCACCCTTTTCCACACGACAGAAAGGCGTATAATACGCATCAACACCCGAAAAATGTTTCGCATGAATCTCTCGAAAAATCGAATCAGTATAACCCTGTAAAGGGGCAAAATAATATTTCATTTCTAATAAACTTTATATATTCTGAGAGGGATTTATCAATAGCAAAGGTAGTTCTTTTCGCATAAAAATTGAGTGAGATTATTTCTTTTTTGAACATATTCAATACGAATGTTCTATCCTTATCACAAAAACGACTATAACAACGAGAAGCAAGTAAGTTTTTTTATAAAAATTCTATATTTCAAAAAAAAAGAGTAAATTGCAAAACTTTTTATTAATTTTTATAAACCGTTGAGAACCATGTTAAAAAACAAAGAAACTCTTTTCTTTGGAGGAATTTTATTGTGCACAGGAACCATCTGGGCGAGTGACACAGCAACCACCAAAGTAATCGTAAAAACAGAGAAAGAATCGACAGAGTACAACATGTACGATTCAGGAAAAATGTACTTTTCAGAAGATTACTTAGTATTAGACCCCTTGGGTGACAGTAATCTGAAAAAGGTCAAGTTGGCAGAGATTCAAAATCTGCAGTTTTCACCCCTCAATAGTTCTGGCATAAATGATGTGCAAAGGCTATCAAACCGGATTTATCCAAACCCGGCAACAGAGCAGTTGACCATTCTCTCTGACGAAGAGGAGGATTTCTATTATTCCATCTATACTGTTGATGGAAAATTAGTTTCTTCCGGACGTAGTCGAACAGGAGAAGTTATCAATGTAGCATCTTTAGCTACAGGGATTTATGAAATTAAATTTAACAACCAGAACCTTCGATTTATTAAACAATGAAAAAATTAGGAACATTTGCTATTGTTATGTGTATCATTACATTAGCCTCAGCACAAAACTGCATGAATTTCCATTTCAACAATGGTAAAAAAGAGAGTATTAACATCACAGACATTGACACGATACATTTCCCAATTGGAGAGATCAATGTGACAGGTAAGGAAAGAAGGAATTACACTATCACAAGTATTGACAGCGCCACCTTTACATTAAAAGGAAATCAGAGCATGGAAGCAAAAAACTTCTCCGATACGGTAAATGGAGTTATCATAGACATGGTATATGTTGAAGGAGGCACATACATTCGTGGTTGTGACAATTGTGCAGAAGTGGATAAGAAATATGAGTCGCCCAGTCATCAAGTGACAGTTAGCGACTTTTACATCGCCAAATACGAAGTAACCAACGAATTATACAATGCCGTAATGGGAACCACCTCCAATTTCTGGGAGAAGAAAAAAGCGCCTAAGATTGGAGTCAACTGGTTTGGTGCAAATGAGTTCATCTGTAAGCTTAA
>JAFRNH010000049.1 GCA_017430235.1 Paludibacteraceae bacterium
ACTAATTTGAAGAAGGCTTGGAACGGTAGCTTGATGACAGGTCAATACCGCTACTACGATGGATTGGTTCACTACTTGGCAATGCTTCACTTGTGTGGAAGCTTCAAGATCTATAAGCCAGCTCCTGCAATTCAAGAGAAGTCTGTTGAAGGCAACACTTACAATGGCGTTACTTATGACAAAGAGACAACCATCGACTCATTCGAAGATTGTAAGTTGTACAGAGTAACCATCAAGGGTGGAACTAACAAATCAGATGATATCGATAACGTAGAAGGTATCACTATCTATCCTAACCCTGCAAGAAATGAGTTCAGCATCAAGAGCTCTGAGGCTATTGAGAACATTGAAATCCTCAACATGATGGGTCAAGTTCTTTACACTAACAACAGCAATTTTGATTTGGTTCAAATCTCTTTACCTGCAGGTGTATACTTGGTTAAGATTCAAACTGTAGACGGTAAAACAGCCGTTCAAAAACTACAAGTGAAATAATTAGGTTAAACTAATAAACACTTTCTAATTAAGCGGAGACTTCCCAATGGGTTGTCTCCGTTTTTTTATCTCTATTCTCCACTCTATTCCAAATTCTCACTTATAACACAATCTTCATGCTCTCATCAAAGTAATTTTATGAAATCGCCTTAATTCTTAATTAAGATTCCTATCTTTGCAAAACTATTTTGCAAAATAACAAATTAACAATATGAAGTACTACAGTACCAACCAAAAAGCTGACAAAGCCACACTTCAAGAGGCTGTGGTGAAAGGATTAGCATCCGACAAAGGCTTATTCATGCCAGAAGTCATCAAATCACTACCAGCATCTTTCTTCGACAAGATGAAAGATCTATCTTTCCAAGAAATCGCCTATACAGTAGCCGATGCCTTTTTCGGTGAAGATGTAGATGCTGATTCTCTAAAAAAGATTGTTTACGATACATTAAGCTTCGACGTGCCTCTCGTTCACGTCAATGACAACATATATAGTTTGGAGCTATTCCATGGCCCTACCCTTGCATTCAAAGATGTAGGCGCTAGATTTATGTCCCGTCTGTTAGGCTATTTCATAAAAAAAGAGGGACAAAAAGAGGTGAACGTTCTTGTTGCCACCTCCGGTGATACGGGTTCTGCCGTAGCCAATGGATTCCTTGGTGTGAAAGGCATTCATGTCTACGTACTATATCCAAAAGGAAAGGTAAGTCCTATTCAAGAGTGTCAGTTCACCACCCTCGGAGAAAACATCACCGCTTTAGAAATCGATGGCGTATTCGACGACTGTCAAGCTCTTGTCAAATCAGCCTTCATGGATAAAGAATTGAATGCTCACATGAAACTAACCTCTGCCAACTCCATAAACGTGGCACGGTTCCTTCCTCAAGCATTCTATTACTTCTACGCAGTAGCTCAACTGCACAAACTAGGCATCAAAAAAGATATTGTCATTTGCGTACCTTCCGGCAATTTCGGGAACATCACGGCTGGACTATTCGGCAAACGCATGGGTATGCCTGTTAGTCGTTTCATTGCAGCCAATAATCGCAACGACATCTTCTATCAATATCTACAAACGGGAGAATACAAGCCAAAAGCTTCTGTCCAAACCATCGCCAACGCAATGGACGTGGGAGATCCTAGCAACTTCGCACGCGTCCTCGCCCTATACGGCTCTCACAAAGCCATCTGCGAAGACATCTCTGGTTGCACCTACACAGACGATCAAATCAGAGAGACTCTCAAGAAGTGCTACAAAGAACACAAATACCTTCTCGACCCTCATGGCGCTGTGGGTTATCGTGCATTGTCCGAGATGTTAAAACCTAATGAAACAGGTGTTTTCTTAGAAACTGCCCACCCAGCTAAATTTAAAGATACCGTAGAAGGAATCATTGGCGAACCTGTTGTCATTCCACAGAAACTTCAAGAGTTTATGAAAGGAAAGAAACAAAGCATCGAACTGCCTAAAGATTTCGAAACATTCAAATCCTACTTATTGAAACAATAAATAAGATGAACGTTGTCATTATAAAATACAATGCTGGCAATATCTTTTCTGTCGACTATGCTCTTAGAAGATTGGGCGTGAATGCAGAAATCACAGGAGACATTGAAAAGATACAAAAAGCAGACAAAGTGATATTTCCTGGCGTCGGTGAAGCTGAAACAACCATGAAATACCTCAAGGAGCATTCGTTGGACAAAGTCATCAAAGGTCTTCGTCAACCCACCCTTGGCATCTGTATCGGTATGCAACTGATGTGTCAGTCGTCCGAAGAAGCAGCCAACGGGAAAGTGGAGTGTTTAGGCATCTTTAACGAAGAGGTGAAACGATTCATCCCCAACGCACAAATCAACAAAGTGCCTCACATGGGATGGAATACTATTCACGACCTCAAAAGCACACTATTCGAAGGACTTCCTGACAATCCTTACTTCTATTACGTTCATAGTTATTATGCAACGATAGGAGCCAATACGGTTGCCACCACCGATTATATGCACCCTTACAGTGCTGCTTTACAAAAAGATAATTTTTATGCCGTTCAGTTTCACCCAGAAAAAAGCGGTTCCATGGGGGAAATCATACTTAAAAACTTTTTGAACCTATGTTAGCCAAACGAATCATACCTTGTCTGGATATAAAAGATGGACAAACCGTCAAAGGGATCAACTTTGTCAATATTCGCAATGTGGGCGATCCCGTTGAACTTGGTGCCGAGTATAGTCGTCAGGGGGCTGACGAACTTGTTTTCCTCGATATCACCGCTTCTCATGAAGGAAGAAAAACATTCGTCGACCTTGTTCGCCGAATTGCACAAAACATAAGCATTCCATTCACCGTGGGAGGAGGAATCCATGAACTAAGCGACGTGGACAAACTATTGGGTGCCGGAGCGGATAAAGTATCCATCAACTCCGCCGCCATAAAAAATCCCGATCTAATTTCTGATGTAGCTAAAAACTTCGGCTGTCAAGTTTGCACAGTCGCCATCGATGCAAAACTGGATGAAAGTGGAGAATGGACTTGCTACCTCAATGGCGGACGTATCGCAACAGAAAAGAAACTCTTCTCTTGGGCTAAAGAGGCACAAGAGAGAGGCGCAGGAGAAATCCTTTTCACCAGCATGAATCACGACGGCGTAAAACAAGGGTTTGCCAATGAAGCATTAGCTCGTCTCTCCGAATCGCTCTCCATTCCTGTCATTGCCTCTGGTGGTGCAGGTAAAATGGAACACTTCAAAGATGTGTTCGAACAAGGAAAAGCTGATGCTGCCCTCGCTGCCTCTATCTTCCATTTTCACGAAATTGCCATACCCGATCTTAAAAAATATCTTTCCAACGAAGGCATTCCAATGAGATTGGTATAAAATTAAAACCTATGATTGAATATTTCCCAGTTATTGATGAGGAGGGCAACGTAATCGACCGCGCCACCCGACAAGAGTGTCACAACGGATCAAAACTGCTACACGCTGCAGTTCACTTGCATGTTTTCAACGCGGCTGGAGATCTGTATCTGCAAAAAAGAGCCGATTGGAAAGACATCCAACCAGGCAAATGGGATACGGCTGTTGGTGGACACATAGACTTCGGCGAAAGCGTTGACATAGCTCTTCTCCGCGAAGCCCGTGAAGAATTAGGTTTGATAGACATTCAACCCGAAAGGCTTTTCAACTACATCTGGGAAAGTCCCAGAGAAAGAGAGATGATATACGTCCACAGCATTGTGTATGACAAAGAGCCACAACCCGACCATTCAGAAGTGGTGGATGGACGTTTTTGGAAAATTTCAGAGATTGAAGATAACATAGGCAAAGAGGTCTTTACTCCTAATTTCGAACTAGATTTCCAGAAATTAAAATCAGCTGGTAAAATAGGTAAAAAATAAGTATCCACCTCACACCAACCTTCAACATTATTCCGTCATGAGAAAAATACGTTGCCCTAAATGTGAAGAATTCGTTCTTTTTGAAGAGAGTAGAATCGAACCAGGAGCCTCCCTTATTTTACATTGTGAAAATTGCGGGAAGAACTTCAGTGTCAAGTTCAAATCAAAAAAGGAAGAGAAGCAAAACATTGACTATACCTATGGTCATGTCATTGTAGTGGAAAACGTATTTTGTGAGAAGCAAATCATTCCACTTCAATTGGGCGAGAACCTCTTTGGCAGAAGATGTCCGGGGACAGTCGTCTCCTCACCCATCGACACGGGTGATATGAGTATGGACAGAAAACACTGCATCATTCATGTAGAAATCAATAAGCGAGGTGAAATCATACATAAAGTGGAGGATTATGACAGTCTTGTCGGCACTTTTGTCATGAATGAAATACTCCAAAAGAAGGAAAAACGAATCGTAGAAGACGGTGAAATCATCACATTGGGAGCCACCACACTGATTCTGAAGAAGGGCGCACCAGAAGAGTAATCAAACAACTTTTTACAACACCTTCTCTATGCCACGTTCTCTGTGACAAAGCATAACCTTTACACCGAACTTACGCGCAATGTGTTCTGCCACATGTTGTGCTGAATATACAGAGCGATGCTGACCACCTGTACATCCAAAAGAAAACATTAACGATGTGAATCCACGCTCCATATAACGAAGCACATGTGCATCTGCCAATGCATAAACCGAATCCAGGAACTTCAATATCTCACCATCCTTTTCCAAAAAATCTATAACCGGTTGATCGAGTCCTGTCAACGATTTATATTCATCATACCTGCCCGGATTATGAACGCCACGACAATCAAAAACATAGCCACCCCCATTTCCAGAATCATCATCTGGAATACCTTTCTTATAGGAGAAGCTATACACCTTAACGATCAACTTCGACGGGTCGGGAAGTTCCTTAGATGGTTCACTCACCTGCTCCGACATTTTCTTTAACAAAGAACTCAAATACGGATATCTACTAAAATCATTCTCTTCCAACAACTCTTTTATATTCATCAGTGCAAATGGTATACTCTCCATAAAGTGCGCTTTCCTTTCAAATAAACCGCGATACCCATAAGCACCCAAGACCTGAATCATACGGAAAAGAACGAACAAACTTAAGGCAGAACGAAACTGAGTCTCATCCACTTGCTGATATTTTCTGAGAGACTCTATGTATGCACCAATTAACACATTTTTTATCTCTTTGGGATAATTAGCCTTCGCCTGCCAAACAAATGAAGCCACATCATAAAAAACAGGGCCCTTTCGTCCGCCTTGAAAATCAATAAAATAAGGTTCACCGTCTTTTATCATCACATTGCGAGACTGAAAATCGCGATACAAGAATGTATTGCTATCATATCTCAGTAGATCATCCGTCAGCATCTGAAAATCTTTCTCCAATTCCAATTCTAAGAAATCAATATGCGCTAACTTCAAATAGCAATATTTGAAATAGTTCAAATCCCATAAAACAGACCGACTGTCCATGGATGGTATTGGGTAACAAACCGAAAAATCAAAGCCTTCAGCAGCTTTAAATTGGAAATCAGCCAATTTCGACATTGTTTTTTTCAGCAAGTCAAGAGCTTCACTGGAGAAAGAACGAGTCTGTATCGAATCAGAAATGGCATGAAACAACGATTCATCCCCTAGATCTTCCTGCAAATAATAGAGTTCATCATCCGATGCAGCCACAACACGAGGAGTGTTCAAGCCTTTCGACTCAAAATGTTTCGCCATCACCAAGAAGGTGTGATTTTCCACTACCGACTCACCTTTCACACCAATCAAGGAATGAGAAGGAGAAATTAATCTATAATATTGTCTGTTAGAACCCTCACCTTTCAGGAGATGACAAGTTGGAGTTTCGCCCGTAAGACGACAAAACAAAGAAATCAGTTCGTTCATATTTTTTATTTTGAACAAAGGTAGTTATTTTTGCACTATGATACTATTCAATACGACATATTTAGTTTCACCCGAGGTAGAAAAAAGATTTCTATACTGGCTTTCATCCGATCTGACGCCCAAGATAAAAGCGACGGGACTCATCTCTAACATTCGGTTATTCAAGGTGTTAACAGATGAGAAAGAGGGCATATCCTATTCATATCAGTTAGAAGCAGAGAACGTTTCAGAGATGAACGAATTCAAGAAGCATCACCTTACTGAAATGCAAACAGAGGTCAGTAACACATTTGGAGAGCGCGTTTTATTCTTCTCCACCTATCTTAAACAATACGAATTGTAGTACACGAAATGGAAAGTAGCACCCATAATACAGAACGAATCATATTAGGGATAGACCCAGGAACCAATGTTATGGGCTACGGCGTTGTACAAGTAGTAGGCAAAAAGGCCTCCTATGTGGCAATGGGAATTCTTGATATACGAAAAACAGAAGACACCTATTTAAAATTAAAATCCATATACAACAAAACCACCGAACTCATCGAGCAGTACCTGCCCGACGAATTTGCCATTGAAGCACAATTCTTTGGGAAAAACGTACAATCCATGCTAAAACTAGGAAGAGCGCAAGGGGTAGCCATAGCAGCCGCCCTTCAACGAGATCTTCCCATTGCAGAATACGCTCCATTGAAAATCAAGCAAGCCATCACAGGCAATGGAGCCGCTTCAAAAGAGCAAGTATCCAAGATGCTTGAACAGATTCTGAAGATTCCAAAGGAGGATTTAGAAACAAAATTAGATGCAACAGATGCCTTAGGTGTAGCATTATGTCACTATTACGAGACCAACTCGCCCCTAAGAACAAAGAAATTCAGCAGTTGGAAAGATTTTGCCGCAAAGAACGAAACTCGCGTGCATAAATAAAGCGAAGACGTTTTAGGTGGGTTCTATAAATTAATTATTACCTTTGCAAGTAAAACAAGTTCATCTATGATTTCAAAAGAAGTCCAATATCAATCTTCAAAAGTAGCAAGGAAAAGTTCAATATTTCAACCTACCGATGGCGGTATCCAAGAGATTCACTCCCTATTTACCCCCATTCAAGACGAAGCCGTACCTTGTTGCGAAGGAGAAAACGCTTTTGAAAATCAGTTGAGAAGACTAAAAGAGGCATATGCCGAATGGCAACAGGAAAAGAGAAGTGACGGAAGCACATTATTCCTCCGCTTTTTCATCTCAGATGCCGCCAACCAAGCATCACTTATCAAAGAAGAAGACTTTTGTCACTGTGCCATAAGCATAGTGCAACAGCCACCACTTACACCCAACACAAAAATCACTCTTTGGTGCTATGATGTGATTGGACAAACATGCATTTCAAAAGGACCATTCCATGCTATCCAGCACAATGGATACACCCATTATTGGATTGGGAATCAAAGCATAGCAGAAGGTGATTCTGAATTACAAACCTCTCAACTCCTCCAATCCTATCAATTGTCACTGCAACAAGAGGGACTCAATTTTGCCAACGACTGCATACGCACATGGTTTTTCGTTCAAAACATTGACGTAAACTATCAAGGTGTTGTAGTCGGACGAAGAGAAAACTTCACCGCTATCGGACTAACATCACAGACACACTATATTGCAAGTACAGGCATAGAAGGAAGAAGCGTCAATCCAGCATCAAAAGTTTTATTTGATGCCTATGCCGTAAAAGGACTTCAAGAGAATCAACAACAATATCTACATGCCAAAGAATATCTCAATCCCACGTATGAATATGGAGTTACTTTTGAGCGAGGTGTAAGGGTAAAATATGGCGACAGAGATCACCTATATATTTCGGGAACTGCCAGCATCAACAATAAAGGAGAAGTTCTGTACGAGAGAGATATAGAAAAGCAGACAATACGCATGATTGAGAATGTGAATGCACTTTTAGAAGAAGGAGAAGCCACAATCGCCGACACGGTCATTGCTATTATCTACCTAAGAGATTATGCAGATTATGAGCTGGTATCAAAGATATTTTCCTCATCAGAATTCAGTTCAACACCCAAAGTATTCGTCTTGGCTCCTGTTTGTCGTCCGTCATGGTTAATCGAGATGGAATGCATAGCTATTTCCAAACATGTTGATAACTATTTTGATAAATTCTAATATACGTTTCGGTTTTCTACAGAAAATTTGCTATCTTGCGAAAAATTTTTATCAGAGGAGAAAAACATTGTTTCTGCTTATTTGCTGAACACAAAAGAACATTTTTAAAAGAAGAAGAATTATAAAAAAAACACATCAGCAAAGGCAGAAAGCAGGATGATAAAAAAGGGACGATAGGGTTCCAAGAAGAGTTAATAAAAACAACTTTGTGCCTATGAAGGAGATATTTCAGTTAGAATATGTATTAGGGAAAGTTTCCCAAAACGTTTTATGGAATGCACTAAGCACGTCGGACGGGTTGGCATGCTGGTTTGCAGATAAAGTAGAGGAAAAAGAGAATATTTTCACATTTCATTGGGGGAGAAGCGAACAAAGTGCACAAATGCTTTTAAGCAAAGCGAACAGTCACGTTAGATATCGCTGGGAAGATGAAGAAGACAATCGTTGTTATTTCGAAATGAGAATAAGCGTTTCTGAAATTTCAGAAGATGTAACACTAACCATAACAGATTTCAGTGAGTCGAGCGACGACCTTAAAGATTTAACCGACTGGTGGAATATACAAATCGATCAACTTCAAAAAGCTCTCGGAATGTAGGTAAAACAAAGTAAAATCATTAACTTTGTACCGATTTTTGTAAAAAGAGATGCATATCAAACGATTATATTCCTATTTGATAAAAAGTTATTTGGGAACATTTATTGCAACGTTCCTTGTATGCCTTTTTATCGTTCTCATGCAATTTCTTTGGAAATATGTAGACGAAATGGTAGGAAAAGGATTAAGCATTTCCGTCTTAGCTGAATTCTTTTTTTATGCTGCTTTGTCATTGGTTTCCATGGCCTTACCACTGGCCATTCTTTTGTCATCGCTCATCACATTCGGTAATTTAGGAGAAAAATTGGAGTTGCTTGCCATGAAAGCAGCAGGCATCTCGTTGTTTCGCATTATGCGTCCATACATCATCTTCATCTCCATCATTAGTGTTGGCGCATTCTTCTACTCGAACATGGCCATGCCTAAGATTCAAACAAAACTATGGACGCTACTCTATTCCATGAGACAAAAATCGCCCGAGGTGGAGATCCCAGAAGGTTCTTTCTATCAAGGGATTGACGGTTATCACATATATGTAAGAGAAAAGGACAAGGAGACAAAACTGCTCAAAGACATCATGATATATGATTTCACAAATGGATTTGATAATTCAGTCGTTTTAGCAGCTGATTCTGGTCGACTCCGTGTCGCAAGTGACAAAAACAGTCTGTTATTGTCCCTTTACTCAGGAGAATCCTTTGAAAATCTAAAAAATCAGAATCATTCAGGCAAAAACGTACCTTACAGAAGAGAGACCTATTCCTACAAAGAGATTTTAATTGAATTCGACGCCAACTTCAACAAAGTGGACGAATCCATCATGTCCAACCGATACTTGGGAAAAGATCTGAACGAACTATCCGTAGCTATGGACTCCATGGCATACCACCGAGACAGTATGAATCAAGCCTATTACGTACTATACAAAAATCACTTTTTCGACAGAGGCTTGCTAAGCACACCAAGCATATACACAACCGACACTGTCAAAAACTACGCCGTATATAATTTGGATAAGATTCTGTCCAAACATCCTCTCTCTGTTCAAATAGAGATGATCAACCGGGCGGAAACACAAATAAGCAGAATGCAAATGGATCTTCCTTTCATCCACAGTGTAGTGGAAGGAGACGACAGGAGAATTCACAGATTTGACATTGAACGTCATAGAAAGTTCACATTATCACTGGCTTGTCTGATTTTCTTCTTTATCGGAGCACCATTGGGCGCCATCATTCGAAAAGGAGGATTAGGATTCCCAGTGGTTATATCCGTCATCCTTTTCATCATCTATTACATTATTGACAATGCCGGTTACAAGATGGCGAGAGAAGGCGTATGGTTCGTATGGGAAGGAATCTGGCTTAGTTCATTCGTTCTATTTCCACTGGGTATGTTCTTAACCTACATGGCGGCAACAGACAGAACAATGAACATCTCTTCATTTACATCGTTCTTGAAGAAATACATCATACCTAAAAAGAATAAAAAAAATCTAAATATACAAAATACAAATGACTGACTATAAATTAAATAGCATAGAGGAGGCCATTGCAGATTTTAAGCAAGGAAAATTCCTCATCGTAGTTGATGATGAAGACAGGGAAAACGAAGGAGACTTCATCACCTCAGCAGAATTAATCACAGAAGAAAAAGTAAACTTCATGCTAAAAGAAGGGCGCGGTGTATTGTGCGTACCTGTCACTATATCTCGTTGTGAAACATTAAAGTTGGAGAAACAAGTGATGAATAACACCTCCATGCTTGGAACTCCATTCACAGTGACGGTCGACAAACTAGAAGGCTGTACTACAGGCGTTTCCACTCACGACCGAGCAGAAACCATAAGAGCATTGGCCGACCCAAAATCTACATCTGATACATTTGGACGTCCGGGTCACATCAACCCACTATATGCACAAGAGAAAGGGGTACTACGTCGTGCAGGGCACACCGAAGCCGCTGTCGATTTAGCCCGATTAGCAGGATTACAACCCGTTGCCGCTCTCATTGAGATCATGAATGAGGATGGTACAATGGCCCGTATGCCACAATTGATGGAAAAAGCAAAACAATTTGGCATCAAAATAATCACAATCAAAGACTTAATCGCCTACAGGATAAAGACCGAATCATTAATCGAGAAAGGAGAAACGGTTCACTTACCAACAAAATTTGGTGATTTCATGCTCACTCCATTCAGACAAAAATCCAACGGGCAAGAGCACATCGTCCTAACCAAAGGATCATGGGAAAAAGATGAGCCTATATTAGTTCGCGTGCACTCATCATGTGCAACAGGAGACATCTTTGGATCTCTTCGCTGTGAATGTGGAGAACAATTGGAAGAGGCTATGAGACGTATCGAATCAGAAGGCAAAGGAGTGCTTGTCTATATGAATCAAGAAGGAAGAGGAATCGGACTGATGAACAAAATAAAAGCATACAAACTGCAGGAAAATGGCTATGACACAGTTGATGCCAATGTCCATTTGGGATTCCAACCAGATGAACGTGACTATGGTGTCGGAGCTCAGATTCTTAGAGAGTTAGGTGTTACAAAAATGCGATTGATGACCAACAATCCTACCAAACGAATTGGTTTGGAAAGTTACGGACTAGAGATCACAGAAAATGTTCCAATCGAGATAACACCTAACAAATACAACATGTCATACATTCGAACCAAAAAGGAGAGAATGGGACATAACCTTCATCTGTAAGCACATTTTTGTTCCATTTGTCCAGACATGATGTATAAATAATTGATTTTTTTTCGTTTTTAAATTGTTTTTAAGATTATCAACGCTATTTTTGTAGTAATAAAATAAAGAAATAACAATGGTACTATTACAAGCAGCAGAGGCAGAAGTGGAAGTAGCAAGCCTCAACCTATTTGACATGGCAACAAGAGGTGGATGGATCATGATTCCCCTATTATTGCTTTGCGTCATAGCCGTATACATTTTCGTCGAGCGGCTTATCGTCATTCGTAAGGCAGCTGAAAAAGACCGTTCTTTCATGGACAAAATCAAGGATTACATCAATGAAGGAAAGATAGAGGCAGCTCTTACATTGTGTAAAAACACAGACACTCCTTACTCTCGCATGATTGAGAAGGGCATCACCCGTTTAGGTCGCCCAATGAATGATGTGATGGTTGCAATTGAAAACGTAGGAAACATTGAAGTTGGTAAGTTGGAACGAGGACTATCACTTCTTGCCACAATCGCAGGAGGAGGGCCAATGATTGGATTCTTAGGAACCGTCACAGGTATGATCCAAGCCTTCTTTAACATGGCCAATGCCGGCAACAACGTAGATGTCACTTCATTGGCAGATGGAATCTATACAGCTATGGTTACCACCGTAGCCGGTTTGATTGTTGGTATCGTCGCCTTCTTTGCCTACAACTATCTTACTTCCAAAGTCGACACAGTTGTCAACAACATGGAAGCTCGTACCGTAGAATTTATGGACATTCTTAACGAACCCGCTAACTAAGCGATAAAACGAGGGGAAACAATGGCACTAAAAAGAAGAAATAAAGCAGAGGCAGGCTTCAACATGTCGTCCATGACCGACATCATCTTCCTGCTACTTATATTCTTTATGCTTACATCCACAGTGGTTCATCCCAATGCTATCAAACTGATGTTGCCACAAAGCTCAGAACAAACATCAGCCAAACCATTGACTCGTGTAACCATAGACAAAGAGTTGAACTATTATGTAGCATTTGGAAAAGACAGTGAAAGAAATGTCTCATTTGACGAAATAGAGCCATTTTTACTTCAGATCGTTAGCGAGGAGCCAGAGATGTATGTAGCTCTTTATGCAGATGAATCCATTCCTTATGGAGAAGTAGTTAAAGTACTTAACATTGCAAACAAGAACAAATTCAAATTAGTCATTGCCACACGGCCAATGGATAAATGATTTTAGTTGATGGAGAGATTCAAAAAAACACAAATAATAGCAGCGATTGTGACAATATTACTCCACCTAGGAGTTTTATTACTATTGCTCAACATATACCTTAAACGAGAGATTCCTCAAGACGAGGAAGGCTTGGAGGTAATGTTTGGCATGTCCGATAATGGCGGCAACGATTATTTTGAGCCTACTCCCGCAGAAGAGATAGCAGAACAATTGGCAGAGCCAACACCTCCCGAACAATCAGTAACGCCTAGTGACGAAGCATACCAAACGCAAGACATCGAGGAATCCGTACAGATGAAAAAAGAAAAAACGGAGGAGGAACTGAAAAAAGAAAAAGAACTCGCAGAAAAGAGAAGAATCGAAAAGCAAAAGCAATTGGAGGAACAACGTCGCATTGCTGAAGAAAAGAGGAAAAAAGACGCAGAAAAAAGACGTCAAGATAGTATTCGCAACGCAATTGCCAAAAGGACAAATGTGTTTGGCAACGGTGGCGGAGGTTCTGGAATAGAAAATAACACACAAGGCACAGGAGGCAACTCGTCTGGTTCCAAAGGTAACCCATTTGGAAGCAACACCTCAACCAACACAGAAGGAAATTCAGGATCAGGAAACAATAATTCTGTATCTTTGGCAGGACGATCTGTGAAAGGTGCTATCGTTAGACCTTCCTACTCCGATCAGGTAGAGGGAAAAGTGATTGTAAGCATCACTGTTGATAAAGACGGAAATGTAATCGAAGCCCACCACGTACCAGGGGGAACAACAGTCGATAACGCTTCCGTTATAAATGCCGCAGTAGCTGCTGCCAAGAAGACCAAATTCACTCCTTCTAAAGATGAGAAGAACCAAGTTGGTCGCATAACATACGATTTACAATTAAAATAAAATAAACAGATATGATATACGCATTTTTTGCCAACGGATTTGAAGAAACAGAAGCCATCGCTCCCATCGATATCATTCGAAGAGCAGGACTTGATGTCAAACTTATCTCAGTCACAAATGAACTAATGGTGACTGGTTCACATGGTATAACCATTAAGACAGAAGCCCTATTCAGCGAAACTGATTTTTCTGACGCAGAACTGCTCCTTTTACCTGGTGGTATGCCTGGCACAAAAAACCTTGATGCTCACGCAGGTCTTTGCGAACTGTTGCAAGACTCCGCTGAACAAGGAATTAAACTGGCTGCTATTTGTGCAGCTCCGTCTGTCTTCGGAAATCTTGGTTTGTTAAATGGTGAAAAAGCAACATGCTACCCAGGCTTCGAAGAACACCTAATCGGAGCAGAAGTAAGCACCGAAAATGTTGTGGTCTCCTCCAATCAGTTCATCACCTCCAGAGGTGCGGGTACTGCTATGGAATTTGGTTTAAAAATAGTTGAAGTCATGAAAGGCGCTAAAATAGCTGAAGAATTAGCCGCCGCCATCATATATAGATGAGTTCTATAAATAACGATTATGAATAAAATTTTATTTTTTATTTCTCTTTCTCTAATTTTCTTTGTAACATTGCCATCTTGTCTTGAAGATGATCAATACGGAGAAGGGTTGGAAGTGTTCGGCAAAGGAGACAACCGCCGAGCTATCATTCATAATGATGAAGAGGAGGAAGAAGAGGAGGAGCCCATAAATCCTGATACAACTGCAACGTTTGATTTCACAACACTATCAGGTACTTACGAAGGTGATCTTCTTATTGAAGATGGAGCATCTCCTCTCCCCGTAACAGTTGTAGCAAACCCAAACAAGACATTCGACTTAGCACTATATAATGCAGTAGTAGATGGTATGGAACTGGGCGATTTAATCTTTGAAGGCATTCCTGCTAAAAAAGATAATCAGTCATGGAAATTCAACGTAAGCCGTAATGTTGAACTTTTAGGAGGAACCATTCAAGCTGACGTTGACGTAAATGGAGTTGTGACAGAAAAAGGTGATTTGTCCTTCGTAGTTGCCATCGTTACACCTCCTATTGAATTAACTTATAAAGGGAAGAAACAGAAAAATTAACATTAAAAAGAAGACGATATGAAAAACATTAAATTTTATGTATGGGCACTGTTAATCGGTGCAATGTCATTATCGTTCAACGCATGTAACGACGACGACGAAAATGAAAACACCTCAAATGAAATGAAGGGTGGAAACATTGTTGGTACTTGGGTGTACAATGAGAATCAAAGCAAAAACACAATTAATGGACAAAATGCAGAAAACTACATTTCCCAATTAATTGGAGGTATGGGAAACAATGAAAACGAAGCAATTGATGACACTTTCCCAAATCCTTTCGAAGGCATGGATCTTGACAAAATCAACGAAAAGATTTTAGCTGAAGACACTATCACCTTCAAAGAAAATGGAGAATTCATTGCAGGAAGTGAGGCTTCTGGTACATACGAAACAAACGGAAACGAACTTTCTCTATCCTACACAGCTGAAGATGGAACTGAAATCACTATTAAAAAAGGTGCTGACTACAGTAAACTTATCCAAGAGAAATCTGGACTTCCTGCAGAAGCTCTTTCTTTAGAGATCAATTCAATTCAGTACAATGTCATTGGTAAAACTTTAGCCATCAAAGCTATTATGGTTGCTACATACGACTTGTCTGCTATCTTGGATGAAGAATTATTACAAGAAGCTGCTAACAACGGTGTAAGTTTGGGTAAAACCACTCTTAATATCGAAAGCACATCAGTTTTCAACCTCGTGGAATAATACCTTAGCTTTATAATTATTTGAAAGCGAGCTCATTGCGGGCTCGCTTTTGTTTTTTATATATTTTTAAGTTGTTGTAACAACAAATTTAAGGTTATTTAACAAAAAAAGTGAGGATCAATGTTGTCAGAACAACTAACTTTGTATCATGAAAAAAAACAAATAAAATCACATAAATTATGAAAGAAAAATGGTCAGAAGAAGTTTGGACGGACGATATTGAACTTGCATTCGCCGTCATAAGCGGAAAAGTCAGCAATGCCATCAATCGAGTAATGATTAGGCAATTCCGCAACGATGAAATCGACATGACACCTGAACAATGGTTAGTAATGACATGTCTTTGGCACAAAGTGGTGGGTGAACGCCCGACGCAAAACATGATTGCTCAGGCAACATTTAAAGATAGGCCGAGCATAACCAGACTCCTTAGGAATTTAGAGCGTCAAGAGCTAATCGTCAGATCTGAAAAAGATGGAGACAAGAGAGCCAACTACGTGATGCTAACAGAGAAAGGGAAAGCTTTGCACGAGAAAGTAAAAAATGTGACTGTCAAAGGTCTTGAATCTGTTTTTTATGGATTTTCAGAAGATGAAGTTAAAACAGCCATTAACTTACTAGGAAGAGTATTCGCTAATTTACAATAATGATAAAAAACTATCAAACCATGAAAAAGATTGTTTTTATTATTGGAAGTTTGCTATGGACAGCTCTTTTATCGGCTCAGAATGTATACACATTGGAAGAATGCCGACAAATGGCTTTAAACAACAACAAATCCAACAAAATTGCACAAGCAGAAAGCGAGAAAGCTGAATACGAGCGCAAAGCCGCATTTACAAAATACTTTCCTGATTTATCTATCAAAGGAGCATATATCCGTAACAGCGATGAATTGCAACTCATCTCAGAAGATCAATTTCTTCCTATCGGAACGGTGAACAATGGAAGTTTTTCGCTTACACCTGACCAAGTCAAAAACAACTGGACAATAATAGGCGGACAACCTGTTCCTTTGGATGCCAACGGTGTTCCTTTCGACCCAAAGAAAAATCCCGAGAAACTGCAATGGAAACAGTACACCACGATCCCCGCAGATCAGCTGACGTACGACACGAGAAACATATATGTTGCATCCCTTAATCTGACGCAACCCGTCTTCATGGGTGGTAAGATTATCGCTTACAACAAGATTTGCAAACTGAAGAAAGAGTTGGCCAACAGTAAGCTCAACACACTTCAAGAAGAAATCATTGTAGACATTGATGAAACATATTGGCAAATCGTTTCATTATCAAGCAAGAAAAAAGCTGTGGAAGGACTCATCGCTCTTCTTGATAAAATGGAAAATGACGTGACTGCACTCATTGAAACGGGAATGGCTACCAAGACAGACAAGTTATCTGTTTCCGTCAAGAAAAATGAAGCAGAAATGGCACTCTTTAAAATCGACAATGGTATTCATCTTTCTAAAATGTTACTAGCTCAATATTGTGGAATTCCACTCAACGAAGAATTTTCTCTCAAAGACGAAAATGACGAATCGTTGGAATTGGGTATCATAGAACCAATCTCCATAGAGGATATTTACACAAAGCGAAGCGAAATCAAAAGTCTGGACCTTGCAACTAAAATATATAAACAGAAAGAGAACATTGAACGAGCTAAACTGATGCCTTCCATTGCGTTAATCGGTACATACGCCGGCACCAATCCAAGTTTCAAAAACGGATTTGACACCAAATTCGAATTTGATTGGCATGTGGGTGTTACGGTAAACATACCGCTACTCCATTGGGGCGAAAACATCTTCACTTTAAAAGCTGCCAAGTGCGAAACTGCAATGGCTCAATACAAGGAAGATGACATCAAAGAGAAGATTGAGCTTCAAGTAAAACAGAGCGAATTCAAACATTCTGAAGCACTTCGCAAACTTGAAATTTCCAACAGAAACTTTGCAAAAGCTGAAGAGAACTTAAAACAAGCAACAGTTGGATTTGAAGAGGGTGTCGTGCCAGCCTCCAATCTTATGGAAGCACAAACAGCATGGTTATCTGCTAAATCTAATGTAATTGAGGCAGCCATTGAAGCTAAGGTGAGCGAGATCAATTACAAAAAGGCAACAGGTACACTTTTAAAAGAATAAAAAAACACAAACATGAATCGTGGATAAATATAGAATCCACCATAATTTAATGACATATTATCATGAGCAAAAAAAATAAAAAAGAGAACGTCAACATCGCCATTGCGTTTGTTGTTCTTTTAGCCATCGTATTAATTATCACATTAATCGGAGTGTTCTCTATGAAATCTGGCGAAGAGATCATCCAAGGAGAAGTTGAATATACTGAGTTGAGAATTTCAGGCAAATTACCTGCCAGAATCGACAAGTTCCTTGTAAAAGAGGGCACTTATGTAAAGGAGGGCGACTCTCTCGTCATTTTAGACAGTCCTGAAATCGAAGCTAAATTGAAACAAGCACGTGCAGCAGAGAAAGCTGCATCGGCACTTAACCAAAAAGCAAACAAAGGTGCTTCTGAAGAGCAGATCAAAGCAGCTTATGAGATGTGGCAAAAAGCACAAGCTGGATTAGAAGTGGCACAGAAAACTTACGAACGCGTACAATCTCTTTTTGAGAAAGAGGTAGTCCCTGCACAAAAAAGAGACGAAGCAGAGGCCAACTACAAAGCTATGCAAGCAACTGAGCAAGCTGCAAAATCTCAATATGAGATGGCTGTCAAAGGTGCATCTGAAGAAGAGAAGGATGCCGCACTTGCTCAACTAAACAGAGCTAAAGGTGCTGTGGCAGAAGTTCGTTCTTACATGTCAGAAACAATTCTAACCTCTCCTATATCTGGTAAGATCGCAGAGATATTTCCACAAAGAGGTGAATTGGTAGGCTCTGGTGCGCCAATCATGAACATCATCGATACGGCTGATGTATGGGTGACATTCAATATCAGAGAGGCCGACTATTCAAAATTCATGGAAGGTACCACCTTTAATGCCATCATTCCAGCATTGGAAAACAAAGAAGTGGTTCTAACCGTCAGTTCAGTGAAAGACCTCGGTTCCTTCGCTGCATGGAAAGCAACAAAGGTTACTGGTGAGTTCGACTCCAAAACATTTGAAATCAAAGCTGTGCCTAACGATAGAATCGAAGGTCTTATCGGAGGCATGTCTGTTATAATAAAAAAATGATAGAATATAGAAAGATGGAAAACTATTCAACCATAAAAAGGATTTGGATGATCATGGTTCGTGAGTGGCGCATACTCACTTCCAGAAGGATATATCTTATTGCCATGGTTGGAGCACCACTATTCTGCGTCGTCTTCTTTTTCTCCCTTATGGAAAAAGGATTGCCCGAGAATTTGCCCGTTGCCGTGGTCGACATGGACAATTCAAACATATCCAGAAGACTGACCAGGCAGCTAGATAATTTCAAACAGACTGATGTGGTAGCCCATTGCACCTCCTTTCACGAGGCAAGGAAACTTGTTCAGCAAGGTTCTGCATACGGCATCTATTATATTCCTGAAGGCCTGGAACATGACATCCTATCATTCCGTCAACCAAAAGTCTCTTTCTACACCAACAACTCATATATTATTGCTGGTTCCCTTCTTTTCAGGGATATGAAGACTTTATCCATATTGGGTTCTGCATACGTGGCAAGAGAACTACGCTATGCCAAAGGTCAGACGGAAAGACAAGCTATGGCAGAAATCCAACCGATTGCCATCGAGACCCATCCGATAGGAAATCCATGGATCAACTATGCAGTCTATCTCTGCAACACCATTCTGCCCGGCCTGCTATGTGTCATGATTGTCATCACCACTGTTTTCGCCCTCGGTTCTGAGGTAAAAAGCAGACGGTCGAATGAGTTACTACGAATTGCAAAAGATGACATACTAACTGTAATGATTGGGAAATTATTACCTCACACGTTGATTTATTTCTTAATCATCACATTCATAGAAGTAATGTTGTACAGTTATATGCACTTCCCGTGTCAGAACGGATTGGGATCGATGCTCATTGTATCCTATCTATTTGTGCTGGCATGTGAGTCGATCGCAGTCTTCTTCTATGCACTTATTCCTATTCTACGAATAGCTTTGAGTTTGTCAGCTTTCTTCTGCATGCTTTCATTCTCCATCAGCGGATTTACATTTCCAGTCTCTGAGATGCATCCAATACTACAAACATGGGCAACAGTATTCCCTTTAAGACATTTCTTCCTATTGTATGTGGATAATGCTCTGAATGGAATATCATTCTGCTACTCATGGGGTTCTTACGTGGCACTCGTGCTCTTTATGTTCCTACCGCTTTTGAGTTCATGGCGGTTGAAAACAGTTTATAAATATGATGTTTACGATATATAGGAGGATTTAAGATGAACCGATTTTTCAAACAAATAAAGGAGGGAATTTCAGACCTACTCATTGTTTGGTACGATGAACTTCGTAGCATCTTATCAGACGCAGCTGTCATACTACTATTCTTTGCGGCGCCCCTACTCTATCCATTGGTCTACGGATTCCTCTACAACCAAGAGGTGGCCAAGGAGGCAAAACTTGTGGTGGTTGATCTATGCAATTCTCCTGAATCAAGAGAATTTCGTCGCCTATGTGACGCCACAAGAGATGTTAACGTCGTAGCCACCTGCACCAACATGGAAGAAGCAAAAGAAATGCTCAGGAGAAAAGAGGCTTATGGAATTCTGAAATTTCCCGATGATTTTTCCAAATGTCTTGCAAACAGAGAAAAAGCCAACATACAACTCTACTCAGACATGAGCAGTTTATTGTATTACAAATGCTTTCTGCTGACTGCAACTGAGGTGTCACTAAAGATGAACAAAGACATTCAGATATGCCGAATGGAAAATGCCACCGAGCGCGAAGCTGAAGTAACCATCACTCCACTCGACTACGAAGAGGTCGCTTTCTATAACACACAAAGCGGATTTGATAGCTTCTTGCTTCCAGCCTTCTTAATTCTGCTCATTCAACAGACTCTTATCATAGGCATCTGCGTGCTCTCGGGCGACACTTACGATCGCAAGCGATTCCATAGAATGACCCCAATCCTTCGTCATAAACGAGGAACATTTCGTATTGTGTTTGGAAAGGCTTTGTGTTACTTGATGATATATCTCATTTCAAGTTTTTATCTACTATTCATAGTACCACAAATCTTTTCACTTCCACAGATAGGAAACCCTTTGCATATCATCTCCTTCCTACTTCCTTACATCGTTGCTTGTACATTCTTCGGAATGTCTCTCAGCATCTTCATCAAGGAAAAGGAAGCACCTTATATCTTACTGGTTTTCTTATCTCTCATTTTCTTGTTTATTTCAGGTGTGTCATGGCCAGGATCTGCCGTACCTCCATTCTGGAAATATGTGAGTTATCTGCTCCCTAGCACATTCGGTATTCATGGATTCTTGAAACTAAACTCCACTGGAGCAAAACTTTCAGACATCTCTTTCGAATACATTGCATTGCTTGTTCAGATTGTCATCTACTTTATATCTGCTTGTCTAATCTATAGGCATAGAATCAAACAAGAGTGCGTGTGACAATCTTTTCTATATGAATAAAACGAGAGCAACCGTACAGAGAGAAGACAATATTCGCGTTGTCTTCTCTCTCTTTTATTGGTGGTTTCTATAAATAACCTTTTCATTCATTTCCTTTTTCGTCCATTTTTACTACCTTTGTTTTTATGGTGAATCTTATATATAGAATCCACCTTACGAATCAATAAAATCAGACATCATGACAATTACAAAAAAAGTTTTTTCCATAATGCTACTATCTTCCGCCATCATATCTTGCTCTACCCAACATAAAGAGATAAATCCCATTGACCAATTATACAATCAGATGACTCAAGAAGAACGCATTGCGCAACTTCATGGTATTCATCTCGAACAATTCTTCAATGATAGCAATCAATTGGACACCAACAAATGCAAAGCTTTATTGTCTAACGGTGTTGGTCACTTCTCCCAATTCGCTGTCACACAAAGGAAAACACCGGATCAACTGCGCGACATGGTGGAGCAGATGCAACAATGGCTCATTCACAACACACCCAACGGCATACCCGCCCTCTTTCATGAAGAGGTGCTCTCTGGTATTGCCTCGTATGAAGCTACGGTCTATCCTCAACAAATAGGTCTTGCATGCTCCTTCAACCCAGAATTAGCAGAGAAAAAGACTTATCAAACAGCCACTTCCCTGCGCAAGATTGGGGGGTGTCTAGCTCTATCTCCCATGGTCGACATCATTCGAAACCCCTCTTTTAACAGATTGGAAGAGTCGTATGGCGAAGATGCCTACTTGTCATCTGTCATGGGTGTAGCCTTTGTGAAAGGTCTTCAACACGACGACCTCTCCAACGGTATAGCTGCTTGCACCAAACACTTCCTTGGCTACGGAGGCGGAGGCAATGCAGAAGAGAAAGAGTTGATTGAGGAGATTCTCATGCCTCATGAGACCATCATTCGTTTAGCAAACAGCAAAGTGATCATGACCGGCTACCATGCCATACGGGATACGAAATGCGTGGCAAACACCTATATTCAGAAATCGATTCTAAGAGACTATCTTCATTTCGATGGATTAACGGTTAGCGACTATGGTTCCATCGATCAACTGTCTGAAAAAGATGCCATCCACCGTGCTGCAGCAGCAATCAATGCTGGTAACGATGTGGATTTCCCTGACGGTGACAGTTATCGTTACTTACAAGAAGCCATCCAACAAAAGCTTGTCAAACAAGAAACCTTGGAAAGCGCCGTGAAAAGGGTGTTAAAACTAAAAAAGGAACTTGGCCTGCTCAACAAAAAAGAACAATTCGGAGCAAGCGGTCACATTCAATTTGACACTCCAGAAGAACGGCAAACTGCCTATCAACTGGCATCTCAGTCTGTCGTCATGCTGCGTAACAATGGTGTTTTGCCTATAAAAGAGTCTAAGAAGATTGCCCTTGTCGGACCTAATGCGAATAGTATGTGGGCCATGTTGGGCGACTACTCCTACCACTCCATGCGTTATTTCTGGCAATTGGAATTGGAAGATGACATGCATCCTCATATCGTCAGTCTAAAAGAGGGACTTACGAATAAACTTCCACAAGGATTCTCCCTTCAATACAGTCGTGGATGCGACTGGACAGAAAAGGTGGAAACCATCATCGAAGATGCAGGCGACGAACGTGCAGCTTACATGAAATCTATCCAAAATAGAAAAATAGATAGCGGAGAAGAGGCGAATGCAGATGAAGCCATCCGACTAGCGGTCCAAAGTGATGTGATCATTGCAGCCATGGGTGAAAATGTCATCCTATGTGGAGAGAACAGAGACCGTCTGCACCTACGTCTTCCTGGAGAGCAGGAGCAATTCGTGGAGAAACTGATTGCCACGGGCAAACCTGTCGTTCTAATCCTCTTTGGAGGAAGGGCTCAAGTCATCTCTGGGATAGCAGAAAAATGCGCCGCTATCATTCAAGCATGGTATCCAGGAGAAGAGGGCGGTAACGCCTTAGCTGATATACTCTATGGTAATATCAGTCCTTCTGGCAAATTGTCAGTCTCCTACCCTGCACAAGAGCTACACGAGCCCATCTGTTATAATTATGGATTAAACAACGACCCTCGCATCGCCTATCCTTTCGGCTACGGACTATCGTACACCACATTCAAATATGACCATCTACAAATGGAGAATCAAGCATCTATTCTTACCGATCGTTTCAATGTGAGTTGCGAAATCACCAATACAGGCTCCGTGGCTGCGGATGAGATAGTCCAACTCTATCTCTCTCCTATCGATCATCCAGAACATTTCAAACCAATTCAACTACAAGGATTCAAGCGCGTCTCCCTGCAACCTGGAGAGACCAAAGAAGTGCACTTTGCCGTTTCTCCCCATCAGTTTAGTTATTACAACAACGGAGAATGGACTATCGACAGAGGCAAATATCAAATCAAAATCGGTGCTTCCTCTTCCGACATCCGTTTAAGTGGTGAAATCGAACTAATCGGAGAACCACAGAAAATGCCTCTTCGAACCAACTATTTCGCAGAATAAAACCATTAAATACACAATCAATGAAATATCTTATTGTATCTGACATACATGGTTCATTGCCTCGTTTGAAGCAAGTACTCCAATTTTACCATCAAGAGCATTACGAGATGCTTATCATCTTAGGAGACATACTCAATTATGGTCCCCGCAACGGCGTCCCAGAAGGTCTCGATGCATTAGGAATCGCCAACGAGCTAAACACACTTTCCGATCAGATCGTAGCCGTAAGAGGTAACTGCGACTCTGAAGTGGATCAAATGTTACTCAAATTCCCAATGATGGCCGACTATGCCCTGTTGGTGATTGACCAGAAACGAATCTTCCTCACACACGGACATCGCTACAATTCAGAGCAACTACCAGATTTACACGTTGACGTTATGTGCTACGGGCACACCCATCGGTGGCTGTTGGAAAAGCAAGAGAACCGCATTGTCTGCAACACAGGAAGCATTACGTTTCCTAAAGAAGAGCGACAACCCACATTTGCGACAATCGACGAAGACAAATACCTTCGTATTCGCAATCTAGAAGGATTCGTACTGAAAGAGATTCCTTTTGATTAAACAGACTGTCAAATACGATTTAAAAAGGTGATAAGAGAACTCACCCGGATGAATTCTCATTGTCGTTAACTGAATAAAAATGTGGTTTCGTTTAATAATATATTTACGAATCAAAAAAAATCGTAATATTGCGTTTTGAAATATTAATTAAACATAAAAGTATGAAAAACACGCTATTACTTATTACGTTTGGACTAATCGTTGGGTGTTTTAATGTTTGGGGCGAAGGACTCGCAGCGAAAATTACGGTAGAGACAAACGACCATGCACAACAATCAATTGATGTGTATGAATCCGGCAAAATGTATTTTTCCGATGATTTTTTAGTGATTGAACAGAGTGAAAATGCAGAATCGAGACAAAATCCTTTTAAAATCAATCTGAAGGATGTAACAAAACTATTATTCTCTGACAAAGGATGGTCAAAGGCCAATGACACCTATGTGTCATCGTTCGATCTCTTTCCGAATCCTGCGAAAGAGTTCATCACGGTCCGTACCCCTTTCGATGAAGAGAGTTCTTATACGATTCTTAACATGAAAGGCGAAGTGGTCAAATCAGGGAAAATAAACAATGGAGGAACAATAGATGTCACCTCTCTTCCTGCTGGAATGTATTTAATGAATATCGGTAACATGTATATTAAATTCAACAAGATATGAAAAGGTTATTTATACTTATATTCACAATATTTGCCGGCCTTTTGGTATGGGCTCAAAGATCCATCATTTTTCACATAGGAACCACAGGGAAAGACAGCATTAAAATTTCTGATGTAGATACTGTGCGCTTCAACAACGGAAAGATTTTGGTGGAAGGAAAAGAGACAAGGAGCTACGATATTGCAAATGTCGATAGCGCTACATTTGATTTGGGTGCAAGAGACACCGTCTTTATCACCTATCAAAACAACATTGTCACCATTGACAATCCGTATGGTCCGGATGCGATTGAGACATATATCGATGACGCACGCGCTACCTTAATCTCTCATGTAGGAAAAAAAGGTGTGGTTTATTATTTGTCTGGTTCCTCATCCAACGGAGGTTTCGACTTCACACCTGACAAGGGATACACCTTGGTTTTTGACAACCTCTCCCTCTCAAGTGACCAGGCCCCTATTGTTTTAAACAAAGGTTTAGATGATGAATCGTATGCAGCCACTGTTCATTTGATAGGAAAGTCTGAATTAGCAGATGGCAGCGGGAACAATTTGAAATCAGCCATCTATACAAAATCAAAACTAAAAATCAGTCAGGACAGTTTGGCAAATGCAGGCGAACTGACAATCCAAGGAAAGAAACAACATGCCATTAACTCTTCTAAAAGAATTGAGATTTACAGTGGAACTGTATCAATCGATCAAGCAGAGGGTGATGGAATCAATGCAGATGGATTGGAAATGTATGGTGGAAAGCTATCCATAAAGAACACAAAGAGTGACGGAGTGGATTGTAGTGAGTTGATCTATATTGAGGATGGAGAAATTTCATTATCCATCTCTTCTGATGATTCAAAAGGACTAAAATGCGATAGCGTTGTAGAAATTAAAGGTGGAACGATGAATGCCACCGTGACAGGAAAAGGATCTAAAGCTATCAGAGGAAAGTTGAAAACATCTGTGTCTGGTGGATCTTTACAGATCTCATTGGAGGGAAAAGAGCCATTCCCAGGCACAAATAATGATTACGGATACAATGCAGGTATTTCGTGTGATGGAGATGTTGAAATCTCAGGCGACGCAAACATTTCAATCAAAGGAAACGGAATTGCAGCCAAAGGAATCAACACAGATGCCAACGTGATTTTCAACGGAGGTGAGACCACCATCGACCTGACAGGAAAGCAATACGACGAAACGGCCAACAAGGATACCGTCTCTTGTACAGGTGTCAAATGTGATGGAAAACTCACTATGAACGATGGTAAGGTGGATATCCACATTGGTTCAGATGCAATGCTTTGCAAAGGCATCAAGGCGGACAATGACATAGACATCACAGGAGGTGACTTAACCATCAATATCGAAGGTGGCTACTACATCACTGGACAAACCCAAACTGGAGGTGGCAACATGTGGATGGGCGGAGGTTCCAAAACAGTCTACAGCTACGCCTCATCAAAGATAATCAAAGCTGCTAAGAACTTTACCATGACAGGAGGAACAGCCAATTTATCCGCCACATTAGGTAAAGGTATCATCTGCGATGGTAATATTACCATCGGTAAGGAAAACGGTACAGATGAAGATCTGACACTTAACATCAACGCTGGCAGTAAAAAGAATGAGACCCACACACACGATGGTGGTTCCATCGAAGGTGTTCGCACTAAAGCACATGGTTCTCCAAAGGGTATCAAAGCAGATGGCAACATCACTATCAACTGCGGTATCATCGACATCTATGCCTATGATACAGGTATCCTTGCAGAGAAAGACCTCACTATCAATGGAGGAAAAATCGAGGTGGACGCACCATACGACCAAGCAGTCTTCGGCAAGAAGAAGTTGAACATTCTTGGTGGTTTCGTAAAAGTGCCTTCTTCTTACGAGGCATTCTCTGGTGCTGACATCACACTCGACGGAAATAGTCAAACATACGTAATTGCATCTGATGACGCTTGGAATGCTACCGATGGAAACGAAAGTTCCAATAACGTACATATCTATCTAAAGGGAGGCGTACACTTCGCGCAAGCTGAAGGTGACGGATTAGATTCCAATGGAGAAATGATCATCACCGGTGGTATCACCGTAGTAGCTCAAAGACACTCGTTAAACTCTCCTTTGGACGCAGAGGGAATCACACAAACAGGAGGTTTCGTCCTTGCCGTGGGTGGAAACGGAATGTTCAATGAATCTATTCCGAAGTCATCAGAAGGTCACATCTACAACAACAGTTTCACACTTAGAGCTGGTCAATACATCGTTGTGGCAAACAACTCCGGTAGCGTTCTCGCTGCACTGAAGATGACACTCGACCCATACAACTCAAACAATGGTAACGGTGCTGTCTGCATCTATAACTCCAATGTCAGAAACTACAACTTCTACATTGGCAACAACTTCAACGGAGAGTTGAACTATTTCGATGGTACATTCGGATTCTACAATCCTGAACAAAACTTCAACATCAACCAACTCCAAAGACTCGACGTCAAGACAGAAAATGGTAACGGTAGTGCATTCGGTGGTTGGAACGGCGGTGGATGGAACGGTGGATGGTAATATTCCTCCAACCACAAAACTGCCCTAATAGAAGAATGCCAAGAAGACGATGTGTACAAGCAAAGACGATGTACACATCGTCTTTATGGTAATTCCACAATAGTAATTAATGAAAATGGTTTTAATTTTTACGAATTAAAATTTGGTTTTCTAAAAACATTATCCTACATTTGCACTCGCAAAAACAAATGGTTCCTTGGCCGAGTGGTTAGGTACCGGTCTGCAAAACCGTTTACAGCAGTTCGAATCTGCTAGGAACCTCAGATGGCGCAACTTTTTCAGTTGCGCTTTTTTTATTCCTGATACTACAAAATTTATTTACCTGAATAGAATGATTAAGCAAACGACAACAGCCACAACAATGAAGAAGAGAAACTTTAATCCATAAGGGAAACGTGTGGTCAGTTTTTTATAAGACCGCTCGCCCACATGCTCTGGTTTACCCTGAGCATGGGTGTCAGATTTGGCACTACCTGTATCACCCACCTTACGCCCACAACTCAAACAATATTTTGCTCCTTGTGGAATCTCATTACCGCAGTTATAGCACTTCATAGAGAATAATATATTAATGAAAAAATCTGCTGAAGTTTTTAATCACATACAACCGTCTATCGATCTGACTAATATGTAAGGATTTCCAAACCCTTTTCCGTCATGACAAATGTATGTTCCCATTGCGCAGAAGGAAGTCTGTCTCGCGTGGTAACCGTCCATCCATCTCTTTCACTGAAGACCACCTGACTCTTTCCCATATTGATCATAGGCTCAATGGTGAAAACCATACCTGGCACCAGAACCATTCCTGTATGAGGTTTTCCGAAGTGACACACCTCTGGATCCTCATGAAATGCGAGTCCAACGCCATGTCCAGTCAAGTCACGCACCACAGAATAGCCATTTTTCTTGGCATGTTGTTCAATAGCGAAACCGATATCACCAACAAATCCAAATGGCTTGGCCACTTCCATTCCTATGAGAAGGCACTCTTTTGTAACGTCCACCAAGCGTTGTTTCGCTGGAGATACATTTCCAAGGCAGAACATTCTGGAAGCATCAGAAAAGTATCCTTTGTAGATCGTAGAAACATCCACATTGATTATATCCCCATCTTTGAGAATGGTATGCGGATTCGGGATTCCATGACAAACCACTTCATTGATAGAGGTACAAACGCTCTTAGGGAAGCCCTCATAATTGAGTGGTGCCGGAATAGCTCCATGGTCAACCGTATAGTCATAGACCAACTTGTCAATATCCTCTGTACTCATACCTATCTTGATCTCCTTCTCAATAAGGTCCAACACGCCCGTGTTGATGACTCCACTCTCACGGATTCCTTCAATCTGCTCAGGTGTTTTAATCAGTTTCCTACTCGGCACGATATATCCCCTACGCTCACATTCCATCACTTTAAGTTCAAGTTCTGTTGGTTCCACTCCTTTTCTGACAAACCATTTTCTATGTCCGTTTCCCATATCTATTATATCTTATATCTCACTTATATTGTTTTCAATCTCTCCAGAATTTCATCGTGAAAAGTAGCAATACCGTATATATCTCCAAACGACCAACAAGCATCAGAATGGATAGAATCCATTTGCTGACAGCTGGCAATGTGGAGAAGTTAAGGTATGGTCCAGCCTCACCGAATCCTGGTCCCGTGTTACTTATGGCACTGATACAACAACCGAAGGCTGTGTCAAATGAAAGACCCGTAGCTGCAAGTGCCGTAGTTCCAACCATGACAACGATGACAAAGAGGAAAATAAAAGCAAGCGTACGGGTTACCATTTCATGATCAATCACCCTTTTGGATATCTTCACTGGAAGCACCGCATTAGGGTATTTATGCAAAAGGAACTCGTTTCTTGTGTTTTTGATACAAATAATAAACCGGATCAGTTTCATACCTCCACTGGTGGAACCCGCACAGGCGCCACTCACCATCATCAGCATAGTAGGCATCCAGAATGCAGCTCCCCATGCATCATAATCGCAATAAGTACCTTGGAAGCCACATGAGGTGAAAATTGAAGTCACATGAAACAAAGCAGCCCTAAAAGAGTCTGCAACTGAAATTGGCATTTGCTCACTCACCACATGATTAGGATTGATTAAGAAGAAGAGGAAGAAGAGCAACACAAAAAAGATCGTTGCACAGATATACCATCGGAACTCTTCATTAGTCTTCAAAGGCTTCCAATTTCCCGTACTAGCATAGAAATACAATGCGAAGTTAACACCTCCCATCAGCATAAAAATGGAACAAACAAATTCTATGTAGGAAGATTGGAAATAAGCCATATTAGCCTGATGGGTTCCGAATCCACCGGTACCCAGTGTGGCCATTGCATGACAGACGGAATCAAACAGGTTCATCGGACCAATGAAATAGAAAATCGCGCAACATAACGTGAGCGCTATGTATATGGTAAGAATACCTCGTGCCGTTTCCTGTGTCTTGGGTCTCACCTTACTCATAGAGACACTGGTCACCACCGTCGAAAAGAGCTGCTTATTGTTCCTACTATAGGATGGAAGGAGCGCAATGGAAAAGACCATGATTCCCAAACCTCCTAACCACTGCGAAAGAGAACGCCAAAAAAGAATACCATGCGGCTGCTCATCTATATTATTCAAGACAGAAGCTCCCGTGGTGGTGAAACCAGACATGGTCTCAAAAAAAGCATCCGTCACATTGTCTACCGTTCCATACAATAGGAAGGGGATCATTCCAAACAATGAGAATATAACCCAAACACCAGAAATGATGATGTAACAATCCATACGACTCAAGTTACCTGTCTTTTTTCGATAAGGGAAAAACAAACAAGAACCAAAGATTCCAGTGATCGCTGTCGTTACAAGCAAAGGCATAAAATCTTTCTCGCCATAACACAAGGCCATGATGGCGGATATGAAAAGAAACGCAGTCTCCATCAACAAGAGAACTCCAAATACTTTTTTCTTCATCTCTTTCCTTTCAAAGTACGTAATTTAGGCGGAATCTATCCATCAATTGCTAAAATAGAACTCACCATTACAGATTTCGCCGCAAAGATAATATTTTTAATCTGACTATTTACTAATTTTGTGCGAAACAAAACAAGCAAGTCATGGCAAAATACACAAACGTTTCTGTGGAAACAATCTATTCCGATCTTTACAATATCTGCCGAAATAAAGAGATCGTTTCTCCTCACAGTTCATATACCATTTTAAAAAGATTGTTCTATATTACATTAGACGATAAAACGAAAGAGGCTGGATTCGCATTCTCTGGTCCTTTTGCAAAAATGGACTATCTAGCTAAAGAGTATCATTTACAAAAGAGCATTTACCGCGCTTTGAATCATTTCAGAGCGAAAATACGCACACTAAACAATTACCATTCTGACGAACTAAAGCGAACTCTTTTATACGACATTCGTCTCTTTACAGAATTTGTCAGTTGTATCTATCAAGAGAGTGCTCCGAGTAGTTTATCTGATTACCTACCCAACGACCTTTGGGTGGAGTCTTCTCATGCCGATCGTCCCATCACCGAGTCGCTTCGTGTGGTGGTAGATCATTGGGATGAAAAATTCATATATACTGAAATAGCCGACGAAATAAGCGACGAAGCTGTGGTGTGCTATGCCTACGCTACAGATGCAGGCGACCTCACTCCCATTGGCAGAATATTGAAAAAAGGTGTCCAACTAAATCTGATTCGTCCTAAAATACGAGAGAACATATACTATCCGGAATTTATCATCTTTGAGCCCGACTTTCTACTCGACATCTCTACCATCGCAGACTCTTTCGAAGAGTATGGAATCACCCCCTACTCTTACTTGATAAAAAGAATAATGCCGAAGAAGAACTCTCAAGCTATCCTAATTGGTAACCTAGCAGGGCAATTCCTGGATGAAGCTGTATATAATGAAAAACCCATTCCCTACTTGAATAGCGTAAAACGCTTCTTTCAAACCTTTCCAATGGATGTGGTCACTTGTCCAGACTTCAACTCAAGTGATTTTCATCAGAAAGCGATTCGACAACAACAAAATTTGCAATTATACACAGAGAAACAGTTGGATGGTTATCGAATATTCGACCCAGAGAAGGTGCTGTTAGAGCCCTCCTTCTTTTGCGAAATGTTGGGCGTGCAAGGACGTATGGACCTTCTTACCGACGACAAGAGGGTACTGATTGAGCAGAAATCTGGAAAATGGGGATTCCCCAATGGCGGACATCAGGAAAAGCACTATGTTCAGATGCTATTTTATCTAGCCTGGTTGAAATACAATCAACGAATTCCTTCCGATGATATGAGTTGCCTACTACTCTATTCCAGATACCCATCAGAAGGGAAAGATTTAAATACAGAGAACGGACTAATCAAAGAGGGACCTGCTCCCAAACTGCTATTTACAGCCCTTATGCAACGCAACTACATCGTTGCACTTGAGAAGGCATTGGAACAAGGCAACATCACCCTGATAGAACAATTGACTGCCGAGCGACTCAATACAAATAAGAAGAAAGGTAAGTTGTGGAACGACTATCAGAAACCGGAAATAGAAAAAACTTTACATACCATCCAACAAGCATCTCCACTTGAAAAAGCCTATTTCTATCGGTTCTTTACATTTTTAGAGAAGGAATACCACCTAGCAAAAGCCTCCTTCGCATCCGCATGGAACCTATCGATGGAAGAAAAGGTGGACGAAGGAATGGCCTATTGCGGTCTTTCTCTGTTAGAAGCAAACGTGAGCGAAGGAACAGGCGCTGGTGTGGATGTGGTCAAACTGGGCATTGACGAGAATGGGCAAAACAACGTACCCAATTTCAGAAAAGGAGATGTCGTGGTCTTCTATTCATATCATAAAAACCAAACACCTAATATGTGTCATGATATTGTATATCGTGCCACCATCACCGAACTGCATAAAGAGTCTGTGACCCTAAAACTACGTTCCCCTCAACGAAACAAACATATCTTCAAAGCACAAAAAAATGTACGTTGGGCGATGGAACATGACTTTCTAGACTCCTCTTTTTCATCCAACTTCAAAGATCTCTTTTCCTTCTTATCGATGCAAAACCCTGCACGTAAGGAGCTGATTTTGAACCAACGACAACCCGATGTGGATCCAACACTTCAACTAACAGGAGAATACGGACCATTCAACGAATTAGTGTTGCGAGCCAAGCAAGCCAAGGACTATTATATCGTCATTGGGCCTCCTGGAACTGGTAAGACATCCTTTGCGCTTGTGAACATTCTGAAGGAGACCCTGACGGACGAAAGCACCTCTGTTTTATTGGTTTCATATACCAATCGAGCGGTGGAGGAGATTTGTTCAAAACTGATAAAAGAGAAGATTGATTTCATCAGGATCGGACACGAGCATTCTTGCACAGAACATTTTGACACATCCTATCTATTAAAAAACCGAATCAAATCCCTATCCAAAGCAGACGAGGTCAGGAACTATCTTCAGTCCGTTCGTGTGTACGTAGGTACAACAACTTCAATCTCGTCCACCTCGTCACTGTTCTCGCTGAAGCAATTCGATCTTGCCATAGTGGACGAAGCCTCGCAAATTTTGGAGCCACATTTGATTGGATTGTTTAGTGCCAACAATGGACATGCAATTCGTAAATTTGTTTTCATTGGAGATCACAAGCAGTTACCTGCAGTTGTTCAGCAGTCGGAACAAGAGTCGGAAGTGACAGAAGAGAGATTACGAGCAATCGGGTTAGAGAATTGCAGATACTCCTTTTTCGAACGAATTTTGAAAGGACATTTCAATCAACCAGAGTATGTTTACATGTTGAAACGACAAGGGCGAATGCATCCTGAGATATCCCAATTTATAAACGAGAATTTCTATCACTCCATGTTGGAGAGTGTACCTTTGGAGCATCAGATCAAGGAAAACATCTATCCAAAGATAGAAGGGAAGTATTTTATCGACAAAACAGACGAACGATTGTATTCACGTCGAATGATATATTATCTCTCTCGAGCCAAGGTGGACAATAGTCCAGACACGACCAACGAAGAAGAAGCTCGATTAACTGCATATATAGCAAGTCGTATAAAACGTTTCTACGAGTTGAGTGGCAAGCCGTTTGACGCCAATCAATCAATCGGAGTGATTGTTCCTTACAGGAATCAAATTGCAATGGTGAAAAAGGAGTTGGAAAAATTAGGAGATGAAATATTGGCAGGTATTTCGATAGACACAGTGGAGCGATATCAAGGGAGTGAGCGAGACGTGATTATCTATAGCACAACGATTAAGAAAGAGTATCAAGTGAGCTTTTTGACCAACAATGTTTTTGAAGAAGATGGCATGATGATTGATCGTAAGCTGAATGTGGCAATCACTCGTGCGAGGGAACAGTTGATTCTTATTGGCGACATTGGCGTGTTAGATCGTAGTACCGAATACTTCAAGTTGATCAAATACCTAAAAAGGAAGGGCAACATGTTCGGGAATCCGCTGTTATATGAGGAATCGGAAGAGTAAGTGCATCTATGGTCTTGGAGTAAAAAAAAGATGGACGAAATGTCCATCTTTTTTTCTCTTTACTTCTTACTGATCATGTTGTTGTACTTAAAGTGAATTCTGTATATAGAACCCACCTTAAGTTTATCGGCTATCGTTTAATAAACTTAATCCGATTTCCATCCGCTGTGACAACCACATAAACCTCGTCCTTGCGGATATCCCCGACATGTAGCGAATGACCTTTTAAATCATAATAGTGTACATTCTCAAGTGTTTGTAAATCAGCATCTGTAAAGACTATGTTTACTCCTGTTGGATCATATACCTCAAATTTTAACCAATCTATGTTGATGTAGCTTCCAACAATCTGTATCTTTATTATATGCTCTCCTCTCTCTAATCGTGTTCTGCATACCGGCACCTCCTTGTATTCACTCCAATCTTCACTTACCTGTGGTATCGTATACGAGTCTGTGATCAACTGTCCATCCACATACAACTGGAAGCCATCCAATTCATTTGAGTTGGACACATTGGTCGTAACAATATATTCATCTGTATCAGACACGTTAACTGTATATTCCAACCACTCACCTTTTTCCGTATATCCTACAGCATATCCTTCGCCTGCCGTCACGATGTCAACACCCTCTGTACGATATGCACCGCCTTTGTTCTCTGTATCATTATCAAAATAAGAGAATCCTTGTCCGGCTTCATCAAAATTCTCTGCTTCTATCACTCCAGGTATCGTCGCCGCCACATTGTTATACGGATATTGAGGCACGTTCAATGCCGTCAACAAGACACGGTATCCATACAACTTACTCTCAATCTTCACAGGTACCGTCAGACCCGATCCATCCACCGACATATCTGTCTCTGAGATCAAATCTGTCGAAGAGACAGGAGTATCCTTACTTTTCCACGTCACACGTTCAATTTTAACATGCACTTTCCCTCCTAAGAAGTCTGGCAATTTACTGAACACCACATTCACATCACCTTCTGTATTTCCTCCCAACACAAGCGATGCACAATACTGTTTTCTGTCCACAGCTGCAAATCCATCCACTCCATCACTCTTATCATTCGGAGGTGTCACCATTGCCATGTATCCCTCCATATCGCCATACCACTTGTACAACCACCATCCGCCACCTTTCTCATTGTTGGCTGTCAACAAACTACCTAAACGACCTGGTAGATTGGTGAACCACCACGATATAGTGGCACTCTCCACATTGTTACGCTCAAATTTGGCAATGAAAGGTACAGAATACCCTGGACATCCCTCATATTTCTTTTTATCTTCACCAGCTCCTGCACAATACTCATTGATACATAATGGATAGGTAGTAGGAAGTCCCAACTCCTGTTCTATCTTATGAACATCCTCAACTGCTCCTATAAAGCCTTCGCTACCCCACTGATGCCAACAAATCAAATCTGGCATACAATTGTTTTGTTTGCAATAGCGAAGGAAACTTCTCATCTTATTACCATCATAATAAGAAATACATGGACCCACAATCTTAGTACCAGGGTCTTTTTGACGAATCAAATCATAGGTTGGTTTCCAAACTGTCGTATTCAAATCTCCATTCGAATTGTTCCACGTACCGTCTGGTTCGTTCCATATTACATAGCTGTCAATATTATCATAACCGCCATTCACCTTCTTGTCCAAATACTTACTCACTGAATTCAACCACGACTGTTGACCCGGCCATCGATAAGGCCAATTAGGAAGCAAATCGGGAAAGGTGATCTGCACCTTGGCCGTTGTTCCTTTTAATCGCTCTGCCGCAATAAAACCATCTCCAAAAGGGTGCTGATTGCCCGACCCACCTTCTGGTGGCAAGCAAAACAAATTACACTTTAATGGAGCTACCAATCCGGGGATATCACTAGGGAGTGTCTCTGTCAACCCGTAAAGGGAGCCAGAAGCACAATGAGTCACAGGACGAATACTATCTGTCAAATCGACCTTCAGTGTTGCTGCAGAATAAGCTCCTTGTACAGAGGCCATGACTAGCAACATCGAAAAAAACTTTTTTAACTTACAATCTAAATATTTCATGGTTTTTTATAAATTAATATTTCACACAGTTCTTTAAAAACAATGTCAAAATTAGAAGCTATAAGGGCTTTCACGCTATAATTAATCATCCGTCTTCCATAACTTTTGTTTCATTTCTTCAATGTGGCGAAGAGTCATACTAATGCTGACGACTCCCCGCCACTTCACCATAAAAAACAATCATTATTACTTCAGATAACTAAATGTCAACTTCTTAGCATAGAGTTTCACTCCTTTCTTATTTTGTCTAACGACGATACATGGTTTCACACCACCCATTTCATTCGATTTCAACCTAATTCCGTTTAAATCATAATAGTGATTTTCTTCCAGTGCCTCATCATCAGGATGAATGATATTCAAATCTGTCGAGTTTGCTTTTTCAAACCGCAACCAATCGATATTCACATAGCTTCCCACAATCTCTATTTTCAGTTCATGGGTACCCTCTTCCAATCGAGTCGTCAGAATAAGTATCTCTTCATACGCGCTCCAATCTTCACTCACTTGTGGAATCATGTAATCATCTGTCAATTCCCTTCCATCAAGGAAGAGTCGAAAGCCCTCCAACTCTGAAGAATTAGAGATATTAGCAGTGATTTCATATACATCTGTAGCATCAACCTGAATAGTATATTCCATCCACTCACCTTTCTCCGTATAACCAACGGCGTAGCCAGTTCCACCCTGCACGACATCCACACCATCTGTACGATATTCACCACCTTTGTTCTCCGTCTCATTATCCATATAAGAGAAACCCTGACCTGCTACATCATAATCCTCAGCCTCAACAATACCTGGAATAAGGAAAGGTTCTCCTCTATATGGAGTCTGTGGGACATCCAACGGTGTCATATAAATTCGATAGGCATAAAACTGACTTTCAATTTTCACCGGAATGGTTAGGGTCGTTCCATTCAGCACAACATCCGTCTCCGAAATCAAATCAGTAGATGCCACGGGGGTATCTTTATCTTTCCATGTCACTCTCTCGATTTTAACATGGACCTTTCCTCCTAAGAAAGCAGGCACTTTGGAGAAAGCAACATTCACATCCCCCACGGAATTACCACCTAAAATGACGGAAACATAATTGTTCTTTTTATCCACCGCTGCGAAACCGTCCACCTTATCACTCTTATCATTCGGAGGGGTCACCCTTGCCATGTAACCCGTCATGTCTCCATACCATTTGTATAGCCACCATCCGCCACCTTTCTCATTGTTGGCAGTAAGCAAGCTACCTAAGCGACCCGGCAAACTAGTGAACCACCACGAAATCATAGCACTTTCCACCTTATTGCGTTCAAACTTAGCAATAAATGGAACAGAGACACCCGGACATCCCTCGTAGGTGTGTGTCTCCGATGAATATTCATTGATAGACAAAGGATGCTCTTTCATACCATATTTTTTCTCCAATGAGCGAAGGTTTTCGAGGGCTCCAATGAAACCAGCACTTCCCCATTGATGCCAACAAATAACATCTGGTTCACAATTATTATTCTTACAATATTGCAGGAACTTATCCATTCGCGTAGAATTGTAATAGGCAAAAGAGGGACCAATAATTTTAGCATTCGGATCTAATTTTCGAATCAGTTCATACGTAGGTTTCCACAAAGAAGAGTGAAAATCTCCGTTCGAGTCTTGCCATGTACCATACGGTTCATTCCATATCTCGTACCCATCAAAATTAGTATATCCCGAATTTAATTTCTTTTGAATGATTTGAGTGACACTACTCTCCCAAGAACTCCATCCTGGCCATCTGTAAGGCCATCCAGGCAGGATGTCAGCAAGTCGTATCTGCACCTTTCCCGTAGTACCTTGCAATCTTTTTGCAACATCAAAAGCATCTCCTATAGGCTGTTGATGTCCATTTCCACTAATGGCAGGCTGCACATACACATTACCTTTTAAAGAAGCCACCAAACCTGTTATATCTCTAGGCAAATCAGCTGTTATTCCATATAGTGCACCTGAAGCGCAATGGGTAGCCGGACGTATACTATCCGTCAAATCCACCTTCAATGTTTCCACAGAAAAAACATTCTCTATAGTAACTGAAGCAAACAAGGTGCAGATGATAAAAATCCTAATAATATTCTTCATGACAGTTTTAATTTTATGATTTCCTGTCACAAAATTAGAATGGAGAAATAGCTAAAATTTATGATTTTTTGTGCTTCCAATACGATTTTTGTTTCAAATGTCCTATATAACCCAATATTCAATATGAAAAATTGTTCAATTTGAATTCAACATAAATACACAAAAGCGGCATATGAATTTGACAAATTCATATAAAACATTTATAATCAACTAGTTTTATCTTCTTTTTCAAATATTGGTCCAATTCCTTGCACAAAGCATCGTCATCACAATATATTTTTTTGTAACGAGAGACATGGCGGCGCTTCAAAAGGCCTTCTTTCATCATGTATCGCACAGCACTTTTGCTTGCATTAGATTCATAGTTATTGTATTTCTCGTGTTCCCTTGACAAATCCTCCAAATGACGATCTAAGAACATATACTGTCTAGAGCCTGAAGTCGACCACATGTGTGCCAATGACTTCAAAAACACCCATGGAAAGCATACAACGTATAAAAAGCAATTAACTATTCTTAGCAATAAAATATATAGGTAATAAAAGAACGTCACAAAGAACGGTGTGCGACGCATCAAGCGTCTCAGTAGTTTTCGATTGCGATCTACCGTCTCTTCCCTGTACGCATACCCCATCTCCATGCCCTTGCAGAAGTCATTCACCATTTTATGGAACATGGCTGGTCGCTTTATCTGCGACAAGTCTCCATTCCACAAAACCGTTTGCTGGCAATCATTCCATTCATTCCATATACTACGGTACAAGTTATCGTTCATTTCATATATCAGGTATTCTCCAAGCAAGGTCAACGTCTCTCCCGAGCGATCACGACAATCCTCCTTCCAACAAGAATCGGTTATTATCGTAGAGCCAGAGAGGTGATGCACATTGGCTGGGATCACCCAATTATGGATGTCGCAGCCAGAAAAGGCTGACTCTCCAATATATTTCAAATTATCTGGCAGATCGATGTGGGAAAGAGCAGTACAACCCGCAAATGTACCACTCTCGATACAAGAAACAAATGCAGGCCATTTAAACGTCTGAAAGGCACAATCACTAAAGGCTTCCGATCCTATATATTGCAGAGTGTCAGGCATGTGAATCTCCGAAAGGTTTGTACAACCCATAAACGCCCTATCACCAATTCGAGTAAGCGTCGATGGCAAATGAACACTTTTGATCTCTTTATGTCCTTTGAATGCATCTTCCCCAATGCTATATATTCCCTCAGGGATCATAACAGACTCATCATATTTCCGTTTCGCACGTAAGAGTGTACCCGCAAAGATTTCAAACATAGAGTCCTTATTCGCCTCTTTGATCTCCCGAATAAGCGGTGTGCCTTCGAACATACTCTTTTGGAACAAAGCTCCTTGTCCACTGAAATAGGTGAGACGTCCGCACCGAGAAAACAACTCTTCCGGCATCTCTTGCGGATTCGCCAAGAAAGTTACCTTCTCAAGTTTTTCACAAGAGGCAAAACAGTTTCTCCCTATCCATTTAACAGTGGATGGAATCACCACCTCTTCCAAATATGAGGTTGAAAATGCTTCCTCCCCAATATCAATTAATCCCTCTGGAAGATCCATCTTCCGTACTTTCACGTCATAGAATGCCTCTCTTCCGATAGATTTAAGATTCTTAGGAATGTTGATTTCATGAAGATTTCTACAAGGGAAAAAAGCACCATCTTCAATCTCCTCCACGCTATCTGGCAACACCACCTTCCGTAGGAACCGACAAGAGGAGAATGCCCGTTGTCCAATCTTTTTCACTCCCTCTGGAATGATGGCCACGATGATATCTTCTCGATCTTGATACGCTCCATACTCAATACTATATGATTGCGGCACTTGTAAGATAATCGGTTTCTCTTTCGCAGCATCTTCCCCCGGCAGAGCGTTGTCATAGACTTCAGTTCCCTCTGGAATCTGCACATCTGTCAGATTGCCACAATCATCGAAAACAGAAGCATAAATATGCTCCAACGACGAAGGCAACTCCACATGGCAAAGCGAGCAACATCCTCTAAATGTTGCAAAATAGAGGGCATCAATTCCTTCTGGAATGACAATCTCTTCCAACGAAGCACAATACTCAAAAGCATGTGCATATATATTCTTAAGGCTCTTGGGGAGTATCACCCGTTTTAAAAACGAACAATACGAAAAAGCACCATACCCTATTGTTTCCACACCCTCTTCGATAATCACTTCTGTGATATCTATGTTTCCATGAAAGGCATATCCTGAGATTTCCTTCACTCCATTAACATGAACCGTACCTTTGCAAGCCTTACCATCCTGAAGAAAATCATTAATCACGACAAGCCCCTTCTCCTGCTGTTCCCTCAGCCATGGTGTATTCTTGAATATTTCTTTCCCTATTGGCAATGTTTTATCCTTCGGAAAGACCACACTCTTCAAAGAGGTGCAATCTTCAAACATGTAATCACCAAGCGAAGAATTCAAACTATCAGGCAACTCCACATGCTCGAGAGAGACGCAACCATAAAATGCTCTATAAGAGATGTGTTCCATCGTATTAGGGAAAACAATCTTTGTCAATCTCGTACAATTCTTAAACGCCCCAGGACCAATTTCTCTAATTCCCTGGGGAATAACCAACTCACCACTGCAACCTCTACCATCCACTACACAATCGCCAATGATGGTCAGTCTATGCTCCTTCCTATCTTTATTGACCAAGGCTGTGTTTTCCAAGGCATCTTCATACAAGGGAGAATAAGTCAGTTGATCTATTTCGACACGCTCTAATGAGGTACAGTCTGCGAAAGACCTTTCTCCGATGTATTCCACTATATTGGTCATAAAGAAACTTTTCAAAGAGGAACACTCTTCAAAAGCAGAATCACCAATTGTAATTAGGCTAATAGGTAGTGTTATCGACGTCAATGCTTTGCATCTTCTGAAGGCTTCGTCTTGGATCTCCTTCAATTGATTTCCAAGAGTGACGTCTTTTAACTTTGTGCAACCATCAAAACATCTTGTTGGAATCACTTCTAAGCTATCAGGGAGTGTCACCATCCTTAATTTCGGACAGTCCTGAAATGCCTCCTCCTCTAAGGCGGTTAATCCCTCTGGAAGGCAGATTTCCTTCAATTCCTGACATTCGTAAAAAGCACGTTCTTCAATTTTACAGAGAGATTTCGGAAATTGCACCTGCACAAAATCCCGGTTATATTCAAACGCTTTTTTTTCTATCACCGTAACCCCTTCAGGTATAATCAGCTTTTTATTTTCTATTTTATATTCCATATCCCGTTTCATTCTTATTAGTGAGTTCTACAAATTTTTAATTTTACATATCAGCTGATAAGCTTCCGTCACTTGACGGAAATAGACAATCGATTCTTCTATCTCTTTTGGAGATGAATCAGGCGGCAAGCGATCTGGGTGATATTTTTTCGCCAAAGCACGATAAGAGTCCTTGACTTCCTGATCAGTTGCCTCTGGTTTTAGATTGAGAATGGCAAAGGCCTGCGCCGACAGACTGCTTTCAATACATTTCTGATTATTAATATTCTCCTCCTTTTTACATTCATATTGATACTCCAATTGTGTGATGTCCCACTCGTCTATCAACGTATGTTTGGCGAATGCCTCCAACAGTGAGCGTTGCTGGTCGTTCACACCACCATTCAGAAAGGCGGTCTTAAACAGATACTCCAGCAACTCCAATCTGGCCTCATACGACATCCTTGTTTTTAGAATGGAAATAGCATAGATCCGATAGTTTGATTTGTATTTCCCCGATTTATTTCGCAATAAATGCTCCATTCTATCGGCATCCTCATAAATCGGGAATATGAAACGTGAATGTTGGAATCTTTTTCGGAAATAGGTGGTTGCCACCTCAAGTTCCGCCTCCGTCACAGTCTCTTTACATCTGATCAGTTTGTCAAAAACAGCCACGACGGCAATAATGCCATCTTTATATAAACTATACTCAGTAAGGTCATAAATCCCCTTTGGGAAAATATCACCCTCACTATCCTTTTTGAAGGATTTTATTTTTCTCTCTGTTTTTAATATTGCCGGAATGGTAATAATGGAGAAAATTCTAACGAATATTTTGAAGAATATAACTGCTCCAAAAGCTATATATAGGAGCCACATCATTATATCTTCAAATATCTCCATTCTCCCCCCTTAATTGTTTAAAAGCTATTCTTTATGACGCGCTTTCAATTCACGAGCCAAATCTTCGATACGATATCCCTTCTCCGTCAACAATACAATAAGATGATAAATTAAATCGGACGATTCATAAAGAAACTGTTCTCCTGTTCCGTTTGTAGCTTCGATAACTGTTTCAACTGCCTCTTCTCCCACTTTCTGAGAGATTTTGTTCACACCCTTCGTAAACAGTTTAGTAGTGTAAGAGCCCTCTGGCATCTCACGTTTACGTTTTTCTATAAAATCCTGCAAATAGGAAAGGAAAGCTAAGTCCTCGATGTTTTTATCACCACGGAACGTGTCTGCACCTGTTGTTGAACCTTCAGGGAGTGCCTTGATAATCACTGCACTCTTGTCCGTGTTATATACGAATGAATCGACTGCAATTGGTTTGAAATATTCGCCACCCGTAATCACTTCCAATCCGGACTGGTCATCATTCAACATATAAACCGTCTTCGTCTCTTCCATTTTGGCAATGGCTTCATCATTGACGAATCCGACACGAAGAATTTGTTTGGTGCGTACATCTTGAACAACAGCTTGCAAAACATTTGTTTCGCATACCATCTTCACGTTCAATTTCTTTCCGCCTATCTTAATAATTTGTTCTGACATTTTTATTCTGTTTTTTCAAAAGAGTAATTACCACTCGCGCGGAAGCACTCCACGCCTGCTTTAACTATTAAGCCAACGCTTTTTTGAAGCGAACCATGAACTCATCCACATCCGCCTTAGTCAAGCACAAAGGTGGCAATAGACGAAGCACATTCGTACCGCTACAACCTGTGAAGACATGTTGTTCGAAGACCAATTTGTTTCTAATCTCCTTGTAAGGGCAATCCAACTCCACACCAATCATCAAACCACGACCACGTACATCCACTACGTGAGGCA
>JAFRNH010000050.1 GCA_017430235.1 Paludibacteraceae bacterium
GTATGAAGGCGAAGGGAAAACGTCTGCACACATGGAATATTGAGAAAATAGAGGAATTGGAACCTCTTCGTTATCCTGAAACGGAGACAAATGAAACGGAGGTGACAGAAAGTGATTCGGAGAATGGTGATGGTTCTGATGCAACCTCCACAGATGAAAGTGGTCAAATGTCATTCTTTTAGTGTATGATTAGTTTGAAGAAAATAGTTATTTTGTTCTTAGGCCTCATAAGCTCGTATGTTGTGATGGCGCAAGACCATTCAGAGTATGAGAATTTATACCCCGATTGTGTCGATAATCAGGAGTCTACCATTTATGGTGGCACCTATAATGGTTGGCCTAAAGCATTGATTCCTCCGGAGTTTCCAGGGGGAGGTGATGTGGAACTTACTCGTTTTGTACATAGTAGTATTGAGTATCCGCATGTGGTAGAATCGTATGCCTATCCGAATGGACCGGACAAAGACAGTGTCGAGGTGTTGGCCAAGGGTACGGTTGTTATTCAGATTGTGGTGGATCGATGTGGTCGTGCCACACGTCAGGAGATCGTGCAATCTGTTAATGATGAATATGATATGGAGGCGCTTCGCATAACGCAGGGGCTTCCGGTTTTTAAACCAGGTGAGATGAATGGTGTGCGTGTCAAGGTAGCATTGTTGATACCATTCCATTTTACTAGATCGAAGATGCCACCACCACCATCGACCGACTATATGGAATATGATTGGGATTCGGAAGATTCTGGTTATGGTAGTTCGAGTGATTCAGATAATAGTAGCAGTGGAGGAGGAAAGTATGACAATATACAATGGGATGACAGCTGGTAATCGACTATTTTTGGTAGGTTATATGGGTTGTGGAAAAACCCATACGGGAAAACGATTGTCCAAAAAATATCATAAAGAATTTATCGATTTAGATGCCTATATAGAAAGTAGGTTTCATAAGACAATCCCTCAAATCTTCGCTGAAAGAGGTGAAGAGGGCTTCCGTAAATTAGAGCATAACATGTTGGAGGAGGTGGCTGCATTTGAAGATGTCATCATCTCAACAGGTGGAGGTGCTGCTTGTTTTTATAATAACATGGATATTATGAACGAGTGTGGCGAGACTGTCTATCTGCAGGCTTCTCCTAAGGCATTGTTCGATTATTTGAAAAATGCCAAACAGTCTCGTCCGTTGTTGCAAGGTAAGTCGGATGACGAATTGCTGCAGTTCATTACAGATGCGCTGAAAGCACGTGAACCTTTCTATTTGCAGGCAAAACATGTTATCGACTCGATGGATGAGTCGGATGTGCTTTTCGACCAAATATTGAAATAACAAAGTTTAAATATAAATTCCTCATGCAAGAGAAAATTATTGTGTTGGATTTTGGTGGGCAGTATGCTCACTTGATTGCGAATCGAGTTCGTCGTTTGGGTGTCTTTACAGAAATCTGTTCCCCAACGGCAGATGTGAAAGAATTGGTTGGTGCTAAGGGTATCATCTATAGTGGTGGACCTTCTAGCGTTTATGCAGAAGATGCTCCAGCTTATAATCCTGAAATTTTAAACATACCTGTTCCTAAGTTAGGCATCTGTTATGGTCACCAACTGATGGCTTCTCAGTTGGGTGGTTCCGTTCGTCCTGGTAAGGTGAAAGAGTACGGAATAGCAGACCTTGTCTTGACAGAACCTCAACACCCATTGTTGAAGAATATTCCCGTCAGCTCTCCTATGTGGATGAGTCACGGTGACGCTGTTGAAAAACTTCCTGACGGTTATAAGATTATCGCTTCTACCAAGGATTGTCCGATTGCTGCTGTAGCGTTGGACGAGCGTAGGATATATGGTATTCAATTCCATCCAGAGGTGACTCATAGCAAATATGGTATGAAGATATTGGACAACTTCATCGACATCTGTGGATGTGCCCGCACATGGAACATGAAGAGCTACATGCCTCTCATCTCAGAGAAGATTAAACGTGAGGTGGGCGATCGTAAAGTCTTCTTGCTGGTTTCTGGTGGTGTGGATAGCACCGTGGCTTTCGTGTTGCTGAATCGTGTGTTGGGTACCGATCGTGTGATGGGTCTGCACATCGATAATGGTATGATGCGTATGGACGAGTCTGCTAAGATCATCGATTTCTTAAAGGCTGAGGGTATGCACAACCTACGTGTGGTGGATGCAACGAACACCTTCTTGAGTAAACTAGAGGGCATCACGGCACCAGAGGAGAAACGTAAACGCATTGGTGCAACCTTCTTGGTGGTGAAGGACGAAGAGATGAAGAAATTGAATCTCGATCCGAAAGAGTGGATGATTGCTCAAGGTACCATCTACCCAGACACCATCGAAAGTGGAGGAACTAAGAATGCAGATTTGATTAAAACACACCATAATCGGGTGAAGGAGGTGATGGATCTGATGGCTCAAGGCTTGTTGCTGGAACCATTGGCAGACCTCTACAAGGATGAAGTTCGTATGTTGGGTGAGGAGTTGGGTATTCCTCATAACCTTGTGTGGAGACATCCGTTCCCTGGACCAGGTTTGGGCGTCCGTTTGTTGTGTACGGATGGTAAGGGCGAGTTCGCTAAACTTGAGGATGTGCCAGGATTGGCAGATTATCTGAAAGAAAATCATATCGAAGGTAAAATACTTCCAATCAAGAGTGTGGGCGTACAAGGAGATGGACGTACCTATGCGCAACCATTCTTGCTGACTACAAAGAATCTGACATGGAAGCAATGCGAGAAGTTCAGCACAGAGTTGGTGAACCGTTTCAAGGTGATCAACCGTGTGATCTGGCAGGTAGGAGCAGTCTCAGACGAGATGCCTAAGCTGATCGAGCAATATGCAACGAAACATAATTTTGATGTGTTGCGTAAGTTTGATAATATCTGTACGGAGTTCTTGCAGGAGAACAACCTCTACGAATCTATTTGGCAGATGCCAGTCGTTTCCGTTCCATTGACGGTAGCAGATAAGCCATGCATTGTGATGCGTCCAGTGAATAGCTCAGAGGCAATGACAGCTAATTTCGCAGAGATCGACCAGAAACTGTTGGAAGGCCTGTGGGGCAGATTCGTGGCAGAAGGAGCAGGCTCTTTGTGGTATGATGTGACGCACAAACCTCCTGGAACGATTGAATGGGAGTAATTTGCATGATTTCGTTAACGTGTGGCTAGCTCATTTTTAGATTTTTAATTTAAATAGTTAAGAGAATAACATCGAATCGTATGAAAAAGAGATTTTTCCCGCTTATCTTGACATTCGCAATGTCTTTTAATTCTTCCTTTTCACAGGAGAATTCAATTCCAGTCTCATTGGGAATGCGTATTGCAACACTTCGTTATGCAGAGGTTGATTTGCCTCAGAATGGTCTGTTGCCTGTATGGCAAAGTGACAAGTGTGGATTCTTGTCATTGAATGGTGAGATGGTGATGAAACCTACGTATGAAAAAGATAAGTCGGATTCGAAGATTCCAGCTGACTATCAGTTCAGAAATGGTTTTATGCGCGTTATCAAAGATGGGAAATATGGTTATATAGACCAAACAACCAAGGAGGTGATTGCCTGCCAATATGACGACGCCCGAGATTTCTCAGAGGGTAAAGCTGCCGTTAAAAGCAATGGATTGTGGGGTTATATTAACGAGCAAGGCAAGCTGATTGCCAATTTCGGATACAAGGAGGCTTATCCTTATTCTTGTGGTATGGCAGCTGTTGTGAATGAAAACGATTCATTGGGCTTTGTGGATTCTTTCGGATTGCTGATCGTTCCGTTCTCTTATGATAAAGTGGAAAATTTGAAGTTTAAGGACTCTGTCTGCATTGTCAGAAAGAATGGTGAGCAGATTGTTATCGACACGAAAGGAAATGTGTTGGAGACGACCATCACACCTCCACGCAGCAAGGTGGCAATGAGTAATAGCAAATCACAATTGGAAAAGTTAAGAGCTACTGCTCTCTATGATCAAGCACCTACTCCGTTTGATGAGTTGGGTGTCTTCAACAATGGATATGCGATTGTGATGCAAAAGAATACGGCAGGAAAGAAGAAATATGGTGTTTTGACCTCAAAAGGAAAGATTGTTGTTCCATGTGAATACGATCAGATAGAGGGGCCGTTCTCATCTGCTGTGGAGTATTTCATTGTTGAAAAAGATGGGTTGCGAGGAGCCATCAAGACGGATGGATCCGCTCTTTTCCCATGTAATTATCAAAAGGTGTTTTCTGTCGGTTCTGAGATGATTATGGTTCAGAAAGATGGATTGTTGGGATTCATTAATAAGAAAGGAGAACTGACCATTCCGTGCAAGTATGAAGATGCTGCAGCTTTCAATGCAAGTGTGACCGGTGTGTCGGCATGGAAGAAGGATAAAAAAGTATGGAATTTCATCAATCAGAAAGGAGAAGAGGTAGCTACACCAGAGTATGAAGAGATCCTCCCATTCTGTAATGGCATTTGTCCCGTAAAAAAGAAAGGGAAATGGGGCTTCGTGAACGAGGAGATGAAACCTATCTCATCGTTTAAATATGACTATTCATTTTCTGATGTTCGTGAAAAATGGTCTTTCCAATGGTCTAAGTCTGATTTGATACCAGTCTCTAAGGAGGGAAAATATGGATTCATCAACCATCAAGGAAAGGAAATCATTCCTTGTCAGTATGAAGATGCACTTGCCTTTATTGGAGGTGTGGCTCGCGTACAGAAAGGTGGCAAGTATGGATACATAAACGAAAAAGGAGAGTTGGTTATTGATTGCAAATATGATAAAGCCACATCCTTTAGAAATGGATTTGCCATTGTGACGAGAGGTGGAATACGTTACACGTTGGATGCTGCAGGTGTGGAGAAGGCAAATCAAAACATATCAGAAAACTCGAATGAGGTGTGCCCTTCGCAAGTGATTGAGAAAGATGGATTGTTTGGAATGAAGGATGAGAATGGGAAACAATTGACTGATTGTGTCTTTGACCAGATTGGTTCTTTCGAGAATGGATATGCACCTTTGAAGATTGTTAACAAATGGGGCGTGATAGATTGTTCCGGTAAGATTGTCGTTCCATGCTTGTATGATGATATAAAGAATAATGGAGAGAACTTGTTCTCTGTGAAGGTGGCAGGTAAACGAGGCGTTGTGGATGTTACAGGAAAATCACTCTTGCAGGGAGATACGAAAAAGGTGAATTGGATTCCTTTGACAGAAGATAAATTGGACATTGTTCGATAAGGAAGATGCAGTTGTTTGAAGGAGAGTGTAATTTACTGAAAATTAATAATATAAATTATTTATAAAACAGGCAAAAGGATATTTCTCGCGTAACAATTTGTCGAGAATGAAGAAATAATATATTTTTGCGCTTTCTATAAACAATAGATTTGTTTTATTATTAAGATTTTGAATAATTATGGCAGAAGTAAAAGAATATTACAAAGCAGCAGAAGATAAGATGTCTCAAGCTGTTTCTCACTTGGATGATTCATTAGCACATATTCGTGCAGGAAAGGCAAATGTGCGTATATTGGATCCCATCAGAGTGGATTATTATGGTAGCATGACTCCATTGTCTGGTGTGGCGACTATCACAACGCCAGATGCAAGAACCATTGCTATTCAGCCATGGGAGAAGAAGTTGATTGGTGAGATTGAAAAAGCCATTATGAACTCTGAAATTGGTATCACTCCAGAAAACAATGGTGAAATCATCCGTCTTTGCATTCCTCCGTTGACAGAGGATCGTCGTAAGACTTTGGTGAAACAAGCTCGTGCAGAGGGAGAAGATGCAAAGGTGAGTGTTCGTAATGCTCGTCGTGATGCAATCGACGGATTGAAGAAGGAGATTAAGAACGGATTGTCAGAAGACGTTGAGAAAGATGCTGAGTCAGAAGTTCAGAAGATACACGACCGTTACATAAAAAAGGTGGACGAACTTTTGGCAGCAAAAGAGAAAGAAATAATGACTGTCTAATCTATTTCTATGATAGGTTTAGTAGTTAGAAATACGGGAAGTAGTTATTTGGTGAAAACATTAGATAACGAACTGGTTGAATGTAGAGTAAAGGGAAATTTCCGTATTAAAGGTATCAAAAGTACAAACCCGGTTGCGGTAGGCGATCGGGTTTCTTTTGAAGTGATGGCAGATGGAACGGGGTGGATTACACAGATCGAAGACCGTAAAAACTATATCGTTCGTCGTCCCGCCAATCTGTCCAAACAACTACATGTCATCGCAGCTAATGTAGATCAGCTGCTATTGGTGGCTACCATCAATCATCCAGAAACCTCCACCGTTTTTATTGACCGCGTCTTGGCAACAGCTGAAGCATATCAGGTGCCAACCACATTGATTATTAATAAAATAGACCTTTATACAGAGGATGAACAGGAGTATTTGACTGCTTTGAAACAGTTATATGAGTCTATAGGTTATAGGGTGCTATGCGTTTCTGCGAAGAGTGGTGCTGGCATATCTGAAGTTAAATCTTCGCTATTGGGAAAGACTTCGTTGTTGTCGGGTAATTCTGGTGTGGGAAAGTCATCCATCATCAATGCCGTTTCACCTTCCATAGAGACAAGAACGGGTGTGATATCGGATGTGCATAACAAGGGAATGCATACGACGACCTTTTCCGAGATGTTCGAAGTGGGAGCGGATAGTTTCCTGATTGATACACCCGGCATTAAGGGTTTCGGAACCATTGATTTTCAACGCGAGGAGGTGGGACATTATTTTCCTGAGATATTCCGCTTTTCGGCAGAATGCAAGTTTGGTAATTGCACACACATACATGAGCCAGGGTGTGCCGTTAGGAAAGCGTTGGAAGATCATTTTATCAGCGAATCAAGATACAATAGTTATTTGAGTATATTAGAAGATTGCGACGAAGGTAAATATCGATAAGAGTGCAGATAACATTTGATAATTTCCGTAATGTAAAGTATTTCTTCGCCATTATAGCGGCAGGAATTGTTGCCTTGTCGGTCTATTTCACCGACAGTTTGGCAACAGAAATGGCCGAAGAGGAACATCAGCGCATTGAGTTGTGGGCTGATGCGACTCGTCTGTTGTTGAATGATATATCGGGTTCCGATTTCAACTTCATCTTAAAAGTACTTGAAGATAATAACACCATACCTGTGATGATTGCAGGAATGGATGATGAGGTGATTACCTATCGTAATATAGAAATTAAGGGTTCGGACACGCTTGCCTTCTTGCAAAAAAAACTGGCGGAATTGAAAACCGTGCATCCTCCGATTGAGATGCAGCTGGATGTGGACTTTTATCAGTACCTCTATTATGACGATTCCATTTTGTTAAAAAAATTGGCTTACTATCCATTCGTGCAAGGAGGTATTATCATTGTTTTTTTCTGTGTTCTTTTCTTCTTCTTTGCTAGTGCGAAGAAATCAGAACAAAACAGAGTGTGGGTGGGACTTTCGAAAGAGACGGCGCATCAATTAGGCACGCCAATTTCGTCGTTGATGGCATGGATGGAGATTATTAAGGGAGGTTCGATGCCAGAGGAGATGATTCCCGAAATGGAGAAAGATGTGAATCGTCTGCAAGTGATTGCCGAACGTTTTTCTAAGATTGGATCCAAGCCAGAGTTGACCCCTACTTTGCTGAGAGAGGTCGTGGATAATACGTTATCCTATATGCAAAAAAGAACCTCTAGTCGCATTGTCATTTCATCTGTTTATGAAACGGAAGAACCTATTTATGTTGACATGAATCCGCCTCTGTTTGCGTGGGTGTTGGAGAATCTATGTAAGAATGCAATCGATGCCATTGGCAAGGAGGGTAGCATAACGGCGTATGTCTCTTTAGAAAATGATAATCGAGTCTGTATAGATGTCCATGATACAGGTAAAGGAATACCAAAATCCAAATATAAGACCGTCTTTAATCCTGGTTATACCACCAAGAAGAGAGGGTGGGGGTTGGGACTCTCGTTGGTGAAGCGAATTGTGGAGGAATATCACCATGGTAAAATCTATGTAAAAAAGTCTGAAATAGGAAAAGGAACCGTCTTTCGTATTCTATTGGATAGAGGAGAAACGAAAGGTTGATAATGTATTGTACTGATTTATAGGATAATAGAATAGATTTAGATATTTTTTCTAAAAAATGCGATTCCGAATGGATTTTGTATTGGTAAATTTTGTAATTTTGCAAAGTTTTTGGAGACCATGCAGATGGATAAGAAAGAGACGTATGTCATACAGCTAAAGGATTTGCCTTTAGGAGTGCAAGAGTACAACTTTCAGTTGGAGGATAGCTTCTTTGAGAGAATAGAGGCGCCAGAAGTACAGAGGGGTAGTGTTGCAGTGAACGTTTCTTTGAAGAAGTCGAGTCAATCGTGTGAGTTCACATTCAAAACTGATGGGTATGTGTATATCCCTTGCAATCGATGTCTGGAAGATATGAAGCAAGAGATTGAGTCAGAAGATCAGTTGGTGGTGAAGTTTGGTGATTCGTTTGAGGAGGTGGATGACAAGTTGGTGGTGATTCCCGAGTATCCGGGAGAGATAGATTTGTCATGGTATATGTATGAGTTCATAGCGTTGGCTATTCCGATTCAGCATGTACATCCAGAGGGCGAATGTTCGGAGGAGATGATGAGTAGACTGAATAATTATCTGATAGTGGAGCGTTCGGAAGATGATTCGGAAGACGATCAGGATGAAACCCCAAAGGCGATAGATCCAAGATGGGAAGGACTTCGAAAACTGATGGATAAAGAGGAAACAAAGTAATTAAAATAGATAATAACTAATTTAAAAATAAAAACAAAATGGCACATCCTAAGCGAAGACAAGGAAAATCAAGAGGAGCAAAGAGAAGAACTCATTACAAGGCAGAGGCTCCTACATTGGCAGTATGCCCTAACTGCGGTGCATTGCATCTCTTTCACCGTGTTTGCGGTGAGTGTGGTTACTACCGCGGAATGGTTGCTGTAGAGAAAGAAGCAGCAGTATAATTTTTTCCTTGGAGAAAAAACAAAACAAAAGATAAGAGGAGAATCTTCGGGTTTTCCTCATTTCTTCTTTGTAGGTATGACTCGTATTTATCTGGTAAGACATGGACAGACGACTTTCAACGCCGAACGTCGTATTCAGGGACAGATGGAGTCGGACTTAACTCCAGAAGGAGAACAACAGGCGATAGCCTTGCGTAAGAAACTGAAGGATATCAGTTTTTCTGCCTTATATGTCAGTCCGCTTCGTCGCACCCGTCGTACAGCGGAACTTCTAACGGAAGGGTTCGGATTGGAACCCATCTACCTGGATGAGTTGAAAGAAATTCTTATGGGCGATTGGCAAGGCCGTCTTGTCTCTGATCTAGAAACAGAATTTGCCGAAGAATTAGACACCTTCTGGCATCATCCTGAAAATTTTGCACGTCCAACCTGTGAAACCTACCAACAAGTGCGCAACCGTGCTGCCTCTGCCATGGAGACAATGGTTCAACGACACCCAGGACAGAACGTCCTCGTGGTCACTCATGGCGCCTTACTGAAAACACTCTACACCTTCTTTAAGTACCAACCTATTCATGATATCGCAAATGCTCCGCACCCACACTCCACAGGTTTATGCATAGTGGAGAAAAGAGATGGCGTCTGGGCTGTATTGGATTGGGATAATGTGGATCATTTGAGTGAATGACCTTAAGGGAAGTCTGTTTTTCTGATGAAAAATCAGTTTTTTCTCCTTACTTTTCTCTATCTTTGCTTTGTTGTTGTGAATAAAATACAGCGACAGTTACATAC
>JAFRNH010000051.1 GCA_017430235.1 Paludibacteraceae bacterium
ATTGACAGGATGGAACGTGAGTTGAACGAGCGCTCCGATTATGAAAGCGAAGAATATATGGCACTTGTAGAACGGTTTACCCAGGAGCATGAGCGATATCTGATGATGGGTGGCGAAGGCTATGAGGCAGAGATAGAGCGCACGCTGACCGGCTTGGGATTTGTGAGGACAGATTTTGAACGTCCCACTAAAGAGTTTTCTGGCGGTTGGAGAATGCGTATCGAATTGGCAAAGATTCTCCTGCAACGCCCAGATGTATTGCTCTTAGACGAGCCGACCAACCATCTTGACATTGAGTCTATCCAATGGTTAGAGCAGTTTTTGGCGCAGAGCAGCGGGGCTGTGGTTTTGGTTTCTCACGACCGTGCATTTATTAATAATGTAACCAATCGTACTTTGGAAATCTCCTGCGGACAAGTAATAGATTATAAGGTAAAGTACGACGAATACGTGGTATTGCGGAAGGAAAGAAGAGAGCAACAGTTGCGAGCATACGAAAACCAGCAAAAGGAGATTGCCGACATGAAGGCTTTCATCGACAGATTCCGCTATCAAGCTACGAAAGCCGTTCAGGTGCAGCAAAAAATCAAGCAATTAGAGAAGATTGTTCCCATTGAGATAGACGAGGTGGATAATTCAGCCATGCACTTGAAGTTTCCTCCTTGCTTGCGTAGTGGCGATTATCCTGTGATTTGCGATGGCGTTTCTAAAAGCTATGGAGAGCATTTGGTGTTTGATGACGTAACGCTCACTATCAAACGAGGCGAGAAAGTGGCATTCGTGGGTAAGAACGGTGAAGGTAAGTCAACGCTCGTGAAATGTATCATGGGCGAGATTCCTTATCAGGGAATGCTCAAGATAGGGCACAATGTTCAGATAGGATATTTCGCACAGAACCAAGCGCAATTGTTAGACGAGTCTTTGAGTATTTTCCAAACCATCGATTATGTGGCAAAGGGCGAAATTCGCTTGCGCATCAACGACATATTAGGTGCATTTATGTTTGGCGGAGAAGAGTCGGAGAAAAAGGTGAAAGTGCTGTCTGGCGGAGAGAGAAGTCGTTTGGCAATGATTCGGTTACTGCTTGAGCCTGTTAATTTGTTGATTCTCGACGAGCCAACCAACCACCTTGACATGCAATCGAAAGATGTGCTGAAGGAAGCCATTCGTGCCTTTGACGGAACGGCAATCATTGTCAGTCATGACCGTGAGTTCTTGGATGGTCTTGTCACAAAGGTATATGAGTTTGGTGGTGGAAAAGTACGTGAACATCTTGGCGGCATTTATGACTTCCTTCGTCATAAGAACATTGAGACTTTGCAACAATTAGAGATTGCTGCTCCCAAGACTACTGAAACATCAGAGACGATTGCTCCCATTTTCTCTGAAAACAAAAAGAATTATGCTGAAAGAAAGGAGCAACAGAAGAAAGTAAAGAAAGTGGAGAAGGCTGTGAAAGCCAGCGAAGAGAAAATTGCACAGATGGAAGCCAGAATTAAGGAACTGGATAAGATGCTTATGAATCCCAAATATGCAACCGACATGAAACTCATAGAGGAATATTCGCAAACCATGAAGGCATTGGATGAGGAAAATGAACGTTGGATGCAGTTGTCGGAAGAGTTGGAGAGTATATCATGAAAAAGACTCCCAAACGACATATTATAACTTTGGCATTCTCCTGTTATCTGTTTTGTTCATGCAGCTTTCCTGTTTGGTTTATCAACTTTAGTACAGAAGAACAACCTCGTTTAAGAGATCAAAATCATAATCATGTCTTGGACCTTAGTGGTTATGGTATCGGCATGGATATGTCAAAACGTGCTATGCTCGAACAATTAAATTTCTTTTCGGGAAAACCATTGTTGGATATTAGAAAGGTAATGATTACTCATCAGGGTAATCCAGTCTCTTTCAAAATGGAAACATACAATGAAGTGGGGGAGAGGAAACGTGTGAAATCCACGATGATTTTACCTGGACACCATCTTCTACATTTGTATTTGAAAACACCATCAAAAATGAAAGATGGTGATGAGATTTGTATTACAGAAGCAGATTTTCCACACCAAGGAGATACATTGTCGTTTAAGGCTATCTATAAATCTCAAAATCGTTCACAGTACTTATATCCTTATCATCGTATAAATAAAGTGGTCTGTAATGATGATGAAGGTAACCCTGTAGCTGAAATTTCGTTGCAATTCACCCATAAGCCCAATTTGTTTCGTTTATATGCCAGAGGTGTAGCTACCAAAAATGAATATACACATATTCCTGTTAAGCGAGTCGAAAGTATAGAGAAAGCACTGAGAAAGAAGGATAAAGACGTAATCTATATGATTCAAGATCAATTTCGTTTTGAATTAAGTTCTACCGATTTACGATTGTATGATTATGAATCTTTTTGTAAGGGAATAGATTCTCAGGCTGATCTTCATGTTTTCCAATCTGTTTTTTTGATATTACCAGAAAAAAAGAGGGAATTAAATAAAGATGATCAATTGGTCATTATGCCAGGAGATTTGTTGATTTATCATGGAAAACCAGTCATTACGAAACCTATTCGTTTGAGTTTATACCCTAAACATGAGGGTGAAAAGTAAAAAAATAACCATTTCCATATTCAGTTTCAATTTTATTGATTATCTTTGCACAAAATTTCTGAAATGATGAAAAAATATCTTTTAATGACGTGTCTATTGATGTGTGGAATGACCACAGCAATAGCACAAGATGAATATGATGTTTCCGATGTTGTGATGGGTGTAAGGGCAGGTGCTGCCTTTAGCCATTTTGCCAGTGCACCTGCAAGCAATAGCTTTTTGGTTGGTCCGACGATTGGTGCAGACGTTGAGATATTTGTAACAAAGAAGTTCATGGTTGACGTAGATATGACGTTAGTCAAGAAAGGTGCTAAAAACATGCGCTTCGACAGCGACGAATACAATATTAAGGATTATGCTCATGGACCATACGACTATAAGTTGTGGTATATAAGCACTTCTTACATGGGAAAGTACATTCTCAATAAAAACTTCAGAGTGTACGGAGGTTTGACGTTGTCTCGTCTTATCAGAGCAAGGACAAAAGACCGTACACGTACTGACAGGTCTGTAAATATCAGAAATAGCATCAAGAAAGGTAATGTTGGCTTAACGGCTGGTGTGGAGTATTTATATAAGAATAAGTATTATGTAGATGCTCGTTACACATGGGACATCAATCGTTTGCCTCGCGTAACAGGTGCAAAGATTATCTTGGATCATGCGCACAATTCAAGTCTGGCTCTGACCGTGGGTTACAGATTCCAGTTGTTCTAAGAAAGATAAACAATTTATCATATTGATATATACTCTTCGATGATTTGTTCGTCGAAGAGTTTTTTTGTTTGGTGAATATGATAATTCATAATGGATAATTCACAATTAACAATTCACAATTGACAATTCACAATTGTTACAATACAAG
>JAFRNH010000052.1 GCA_017430235.1 Paludibacteraceae bacterium
GCTCATATCGATCCTTAAAATAGTTGACGTAATTCTTATTAAACTGTAGTTGTGTTATTAACTGCATCATAAACTTCCATTCATCATTATGAATGCCATCCTCTAAGATGACGAGTTGAAATAGTCTGTTGATGAATGTTCTTTTATATGTTAAATCTTCTTTCTTCAATTGTTCTATTGCATTATCCTCATCATCATTCCTCTTTTCGTTGTCGTTGCCTTTTTCATTAAAAATATATTCTGAGATTGAATCATCATCGAGAAAGAACCATTTTTTTAGCAACTCAATTTGTGTTTCTTTTGCATTTGGATTCATCAGGCATGTCCGTTGTAACAATGGGGCATATACCAGATCCTTTGTAAGAAATTGATAGTAGTTGTCTGCTTCTGTTTTGTTTTTGTTGTAATAACTTAGAAAATTTTTCTTACTTCTCTGATCTATTATTATGATGAAAGCGGCAGAAAAAAAGGCTACAAACGCCACATATGCAGCAGCAAGATTTTCACTGTATTCCGCTATTCCTGCAGCAGGTAATGATGCTAAAATTGTAACCATTGCCCAGATAACACAGTATTCTCGAAAGGTATCCTCTGTTTGTAAATAAACCTCCTTGTATTCCTTCAGAAACACCTGATCCTTGTATATATATTTCATGCTCTGTACTTATGATGATTTTACAGACCCCACCTTCATGTTGGTTGTGTATGATCTTATTACAAAAGTCAGAAAATTTTTTATCATATGCAAATGACGTTATGGAAATATACAACGAAGCCCCAACCATAGAGTCGGGGCTTCGTCTTCTTTTTCGAGTGATTTGAATTTCTTATCGGATGAACAGTAATTCTCTGTATTTAGGGAGTGGCCAGCATGAGTCGTCAACAATCAACTCTAACTTATCAATTTCACTACGGATAGCATCTAATTTTGGTTCTACCTTGTCGTGATAAGAAATAGCTTTCTTGTGTTCGTCGTCGATCTTGTTGGCAACCTTGCGAGCGTTGACCAATTCCTCCACTTGTTTTTCAATTGAAGAAGTGCGCTCTGCAATCTCTTCGATGATCTTTATGTTTCGAGCAGAGAGTTTTTCTGCTTTATCTGCAGGGAATATATCCTTCATATTCTCCACATTCTCCAACAACTGACTTTGGTATCTTGTGGCAACTGGAATGATATGATTCATGGATAGATCACCTAATACACGTGCTTCGATCTGAATCTTCTTAGTATAGGTTTCCCATTTCACCTCGTTACGTGCTTCCAACTCTTTGCGAGTCATCACTTTCAGACCCTCAAACAACTGGATGCTCTTCTCATCGAGGTATCTCTCGAAGATCTTAGGACAAGACTTCTCAACGTCAAGACCACGTTTCTCAGCCTCTTTCACCCACTCGTCGCTGTATCCATTGCCGTCGAAGCGAATTGCTTTACACTCTTTGATATCTTCACGAACGATGTCGAGGATAGCGTGGAACTTAGCTGTGTGACCTGTACCTGCTGCATATTGTGGGTCATTCTTGATCTCACTGATGCGAGCGTCAACACGCTTTTTGAAGTTGATAAGTGCCTCTGCTACTGCACTGTTAAGTGCTGTCATGGCTGATGCACAGTTGGCTTCACTACCTACGGCACGGAACTCAAAACGGTTACCTGTGAAGGCAAATGGTGACGTACGGTTACGGTCGGTGTTGTCGATGAGCAACTCTGGAATGACTGGAATATCCATCTTCAAACCATGTTTGCCTGCCAATGCCAACTGATCCTTGTCTGCATTCTCAATATGGTCTAGCAATTCTGATACCTGCTTGCCAAGGAAGCTGGAGATGATTGCTGGAGGTGCCTCGTTAGCTCCTAGACGGTGTGCGTTGGATGCACTCATGATACTTGCCTTCAACAATCCGTTGTGACGATAAACACCCATCAATGTCTCTACAATGAAGACAACGAAACGAAGATTGTCTGTTGAAGTCTTGCCTGGTGCGTGTAACAATACACCTGTATCTGTAGACAAACTCCAGTTGTTATGTTTTCCACTACCATTGATACCTGCGAATGGTTTCTCATGCAATAAGACACGGAATTTGTGTTTGCGAGCAACCTTCTTCATTAAACTCATCAACAACATGTTGTGGTCTACTGCAAGGTTGGTCTCTTCGAAGATTGGAGCCAACTCAAACTGGTTAGGTGCCACCTCATTATGACGAGTCTTACAAGGAATTCCTAATTCAAGTGCCTGAATCTCAAGATCCTTCATAAAGGCCTGTACACGATCAGGAATTGTTCCGAAGTAGTGGTCGTCCATCTGCTGGTTCTTTGCAGAATCGTGTCCCATCAATGTACGTCCAGTAAGCAATAGATCAGGACGGGCAGAGTAGAGTCCCTCGTCAACAAGGAAATACTCCTGTTCCCAACCAAGGTTTGAATTTACCTTCTTAACTGCAGGGTCGAAGTAGTGACATACCTCTGTAGCAGCTGCACTTACAGCACGAAGGGCACGAAGCAATGGTGCTTTATAGTCAAGAGCCTCACCACTGTAGCTGATGAAGACTGTTGGGATACATAGTGTGTCGTCGATGATGAAGACAGGAGATGTTGGATCCCATGCAGAATAACCACGAGCCTCGAATGTACTTCTGATACCTCCACTTGGGAATGAACTAGCATCAGGTTCCTGTTGTACCAATAGCTTGCCACTGAACTCTTCTACCATACCACCTTTGTGGTCGTGTTCGATGAATGAGTCATGCTTCTCAGCAGTACCCTCTGTCAATGGCTGAAACCAGTGTGTGTAGTGTGTAACGCCATTTTCGGTAGCCCACTGCTTCATACCTTTAGCAACTTCGTCAGCCACTGCACGGTCCAAACGAGCCCCATTATCAATCACATCAATCATCTTATCGTAGACATCCTTTGGCAAATACTTATACATGCGTTCGCGGTTGAAAACTTTCTTGCCAAAGTACTCGTAAGGTCTTTCAGCAGGAACTTTTACGTCGAGCGGTTTCTTCTTGAATGCCTCCTCGACAACTTGAAATCTTAAGTTTTCCATATTCTGTTATTTTTTGTTGAACTTATAATTTTCTGATTATTATCTCCTTATGAAATGATTTATTTACCAAACCATTTTTCTATTCGTGCCAAAGCCTCCTCGGTACGTTCATGGCTACCGAATGCAGTGAAGCGTACATAACCTTCTCCACTTGGACCGAATCCGACACCAGGAGTACATACTACCTGTGCACCATAGAGCAGTTCCTCGAAGAATTGCCATGAACTGCTTCCCTTTGGTGTGCGCATCCATACGTATGGTGCGTTTTCTCCTCCATATACTTCGAAGTTCAATCGACGGAATGTCTCAACTAATCGTGAAGCATTCTGCATATAGTAGTTGATGGTTGCACGAACTTGCTCTTTGCCTTCAGGTGTGTAGATGGCTTCAGCGGCACGTTGACTCAAGTAGCTTGTACCATTGAATTTTGTTGACTGTCGACGTAACCATAAAGGATTCAGAGCGATGCGTTCACCTTGTAGGGTGGCAGCTGTTAGATCTTTTGGTACGATTGTATATCCACAACGAACGCCAGTGAATCCAGCAGTCTTTGAGAAACTGTGGAACTCGATGGCACACTTGCGTGCACCGCGAATTTCGTAGATAGAATGAGGAATCTCTGGGTCTTGGATATATGCTTGATAAGCTGCGTCGTAGAAGATAAGAGTGTCGTTGCGAAGAGCGTAGTTCACCCATTTACGCAACTCTTCTTTCGAAAGGACGGTACCAGTTGGATTATTCGGATAACAGAGGTAGATGACATCTACTCTGCGATCAGGCAATGATGGTACGAATTTATTCTCTGCATTGCATGGAAGGTAAGTCACGTTCGACCAACGATCGTCCACCTTCTGTCCTGCACGACCTATCATAGCATTTGAATCCAAATAGACTGGATAGATAGGATCTGTTACACCCACTGAGTTGTCCCAACGGATTAACTCCTGAATGTTACCCGTATCACTCTTTGCACCATCGTTAATGAATATTTCGTCAATGTCTAAATGAATACCCCGAGGCAAAAAGTCATTTTTCAATATTGCTTCACGAAGGAAGTCATATCCTTGCTCAGGACCATATCCGTGGAATCCGCTTGCGGTAGCCATCTCGTCGGTGGCGCGGTGTAGAGCTTCAATTACAGCGGGACACAAAGGTTGTGTCACATCACCAATACCAAGACTGATGATATCAGCCTGTCGATGCGTTGCCTTGAATGCATTCACCTTCTTTGCTATATCGGTAAACAAATAGTTACCAGACAATTTCAAGAAATGTTCATTTACAAGAGCCATATCTTTTTCTTTTATAATGTTATTATCGTTTGTTATACTTATTAAACAAGACTCTCGATCTCACCTTCAAACACGAAAGCTGCAGATCCGGTCATATAGACGTGTCCATCCTCTTTATTCCACTCAATGACCAGTTCTCCACCATCCATCACGATGGTTGCCTGACGATCGATTCTTCCGGTCACGCTTGCAGCTACAGCTGTGGCACATGCGCCGGTACCACAAGCCATTGTTACGCCACTACCACGCTCCCATACGCGCATTCGAATCTTCCCGTCTGTATTCATACGAGCTAGCTCAATGTTACAACGCTCAGGAAATGCCTCGTGAAATTCCAATTTCTGACCGATTTCCACCACGTCATCAATCCGATCTGTGAAGATGACATAATGCGGATTGCCCATTGATACAAAGGTACCCTCCTGCAGACTCTCCACTTTGCGAAACTGTTTCTCGTTGGTCAGACAAGGTTCACCCATGTCGACTGTCACGCTCTTCACCACATCTCCTTCAACATTCAGTTTCAATATCTTTATGCCAGATAAGGTGAGAAGTTTAATCACTTTTTTAGTTGTCAAGCCTTTCTCATAGACATATTTTCCTATACATCTTGAAGCGTTACCACACATACGTGCTTCGCTTCCATCCGCATTGAAGATTCTCATGGTGAAATCTGCTTCAGAGTTTTCTGCTTTACCAATGAGAACCAAGCCATCCGCACCAATACCTTTATGACGATCGCTCCATGCGATGGATGCAGCAGCAGGATCCTCTATATTATATAAGGTAGCATCTACATATATATAATCGTTTCCAGCTCCATGCATCTTAGTAAAATGTATTGGTTGTGTCATTTTGCTTGAATTTTACGTGTTAAACTTTCTTTTTGTTTTATTCGATTGTAAAGATACGACAAAAAGTCAAAAACAGAATAAAAATAATAACATAACTTATCATCTTTTTATAGGCATCTTACAACTTGTAAGTGAAAGAGTCCGTTTACTTATAAATTGAAAGTTAAAAAGTGCAAAACACAAAAAAAGTGTAATTAAAAATATATTTTTCTAACAAAATGACAAGCTCTTCCTTGTGTTGATGACAAAATGTTATAACTTTGCCTCAGTGAGTTTACAAAATGTCACACATTAGTATTAATTTAAAAATTTTTGTTATGAAAAGGATTGAAGCGATTATCAGAAAGACTAAGTTCGAAGAGGTCAAGGAGGCGCTAGGTCGTTCAGACATTGACTGGTTTGAGTATCATGATGTGCACGGTATCGGACAAAGTCGACAGGAGCGCATCTACCGTGGAGTACTTTACTCTACCGATGTTATTGAACGTGTGGCTATTACAATTGTTTGCCGTGATCAGTTTTTGGAACCTACTGTAAAGGTAATAATGGAAGTGGCGCACACTGGAGAGGTTGGAGACGGTCGAATCTTCACCAGCGAAGTTCTCGACACCTATAGTATTCGTACGGGAGAAAATGGCGATACAGTGTTAAGAGACAAAAAGTAACAATTTGACAAACAACTTTTAATTAGATTAGAATTATGGAAACTTTATTATCAATACCGGTGTTAGACTCCATTAGTGGGGTAGACACGTTATGGGTTCTTTTAGGTGCGATGCTTGTCTTTTGGATGCAGCCCGGTTTCGCCTTGGTCGAGGCGGGCATGACGCGGTCGAAGAATACGGCGAATATATTGATGAAGAACTTCTGTGACTTCATGTGTGGATCCGTACTTTTCTGGATTATCGGTTTCTCACTGATGTTTGGAACAGATCATGGGTTCTTAGGTTGGGATGGATTCTTCTTCATGTCCAATGCCGGTAACGACAACCTACCATCAGCTGCTTTCTTCATCTTCCAAACGATGTTCTGTGCAACAGCTGCCACAATCGTCAGTGGTGCAATGGCTGAGAGAACAAAATTCTCTAACTATTTGCTCTATTCAATATTAATCTCTGCATTCGTCTATCCAATATCAGGACACTGGGGATGGGGCGGTGGATGGCTCTCTGAAATGGGCTTCCACGACTTCGCAGGATCTACATTAGTTCACGCTTGTGGTGGTATGTTGGCTTTGGCTGGTGCTATTGCACTCGGACCACGTATCGGCAAGTATGACAAAGATCGTAAGAGTCGCGCTATTCCAGGTCACAACCTTGCTCTCTGTGCACTCGGTGTATTCGCCCTTTGGGTAGGTTGGTTTGGTTTCAACCCATGCTCTGAGTTGAGTATCACAGGTGAAAGCGCCTTCCATACCTCTCATGTCTTCATTACGACAAACATGGCTGCTGCCACTGGAGGTATCGCTGCTTTGATTTACACTTGGTTGGTAGACGGAAAACCTTCATTGTCAATGGTTTGCAACGGTATCTTGGCGGGACTTGTTGGTATCACCGCAGGATGTGATTGCGTAGACATTTGGGCTGCTGCTTTGATTGGAGTCATCACAAGTGTTATCATGTGTTTCTCTGTTTCATTCATTGACAAAAAGTTACATATTGACGATCCAGTTGGTGCAATCAGTGTTCACGGTGTGGGTGGTATTGTTGGTACAATTCTTACAGGAGTCTTCGCTAACTCTGCCATCAACGGTTCAGAGGTCTCTATCCTAACTCAAACAATAGGTGCACTTGCCGTATGTGCATGGGCATTTGGAATGGGTCTTATCATCTTCTTCGGATTAAAACGTACAGTAGGATTGCGTTGCGATCGCAGAATTGAGGAAGAGGGTCTGGATGTTTACGAACACGGAGAGACTTGCTACAACTAAAAATTACAATTTACAACTTTACAATTACATATTACAACTTAATGATTACAATTATGGAAAAATTAGATAGATTATTCGCAATTGGGATGGTAGCACTTTTAGGTGCTCATCCCGCGATGGCTCAAGATAAAGTAGAACCGTCTATTGGTACGGATTTGGTTAGTAACTATGTTTGGCGTGGTCAAGACTTGGGAGATGTATCCCTTCAACCTACACTCGGTATTTCCTATAAGGGATTGAGCTTTAGCGCATGGGGAAGTGTTGGTTTGTCTGATTGGAGTGACACGAAGGAGTTTGATCTCACGCTTGGATATGAAAAGGGAGGATTCAATGTTGCGATAACCGACTACTGGTTCAATGCTGGACAAGATCCGGACAACCATTATTTCGAATATCATGCACATAAGACAAACCATGTCTTTGAAGGAAACTTGGGATATGATTTCGGTCCTGTCTCTTTCCAAGCCTTTGTCAACTTTGCGGGTAATGATGGTGTGAACAAAGATGGTAAGCGAGCCTATTCCACCTATTTAGAGTTGGCTGCACCATTCAAATTTGCTACGTGTGAATGGGAGGCCGCACTCGGAGTAGTGCCTATGGCTACCACCTTTTACAACACCACAGGTATTGGACTTACCAATATCTCGCTGAAAGCAACGAAAGATATCCACATTACGGACACTTTCTCCATTCCACTCTTCGCTCAAATAGCGACGAACCCTTATGAGAAGAAAGCGTACTTTGTCTTTGGACTCACGTTACAACCATAATATATTTAACTTTCTGCTGAAGTTTTGTATATCAAGTCCAGCGTGCCTGCTGATAGGTACGCTGGACTGTTTTTTTTATGATAAGCTTATCTAATTAAAAGACGTTCTGTATATACCCCATTTTCTGTGGTTGTTCGGATTATAAGTATTCCTTTTTCAAACCTTTTTGTATCTATTTTGTAAACGTTTGAATTCGGTTTCTCTGACAATAAAACCTTTGCGTTCATGCCAATAATCTCAACACTGAGGATTTTTGAATGAGATACAATATGTGTGATTCCCTCTTTATGATTGGAGATTAATGTAGGAATGTCCGAATTTGATTCTATACTTGGTGAATCTGTTATTGTTCCAGGTTGACAATTAGCGTTGAAGTACATCACACTACTGCTGGTTTCTACACGATCTCCAAAATTATTTTTGAAAACAGCAATATAATAGTAAGTATCTGTGGATATAGGATTTGAAGAAGATCCATCCCACATGTCTGCATATCCATCTTCAATAAGTCCCGCACAAGCCCAGATTTTTTTGCCTGTACGGTCGTAGATGTGACATTCGTAGGAATCCGCATTATTCACCTTGTATTGAAGTCTATCGTTGACTCCATCTGGACATTTTGGAGTTAAGACTTCAGAAACCTTTGAGAAAGAGATTGGAGCATGGGCGGTTCCCGTATGTTTTGGTGCTATACCAACAATAAGATCCTGACCATTTGAGTAGCCACACCTTTCCAGATCGTAGTATCCGTTTTTATATCCTCTCCATCCCCAGTTCACATGAAACTGATTTTTGTCTTCTTTTGAATAACCATCAATCACGAAGTAATGTTTCTCACGAATTTCAATGATGTTATGTTGCCCGTACATCAGTACTGGACGGCCGCAGTCAATCTCCGATCGAATTAAATCAGCCCAAGCAGAACCAAATTTCCACTCTTTCATGTCACACAAATGTGCACTATAGTCAAAATCAGCAAACCCTTTGGCAACGTTTGATGGGGTTGTCCACGAACCTGTTATGTGTATTCCTGCAAAAGTTTGGTAGTGCATATTGCAAGCTAACCCACAATCATGAATCAATTGAGGACAATCATCATAACATCCATCTGTCAAGACAGGAGGAATCCTATCCCAGTTGTATGTGTTGTACATCGATTTCTCTGGATAGCCCCACCTATACATAATTTGTGCCATTGCTACTGCTGCACAACCCGCTAATGTGTGTCCGCATTGACTTTCATCATCGTCGGTTGGACAGAAGTAGTTGTAAGAGGGAGAACAACCTTTTTCTCCATTTTTGCTTTGTCCCCACATGACTTCTCCTTCTCTTTTATCTAATAGAATCGTCCCTGGTTCATACAAATACACCTGACTTGTGCAGGTTAATTGAGATAAATAGAACAAAAAAATAATGATGATTTTTTTCATTTCAGTCTTTCAAGTTTGTTCAGTGAATTATTTTCAATGAAAGCTTTTAAAGCATCTATATCATAATCGTGATGACATACATATACTTCTTCAAAGGGGTCTTTGTCTATTACATATTTTGATATTGAGTCCAAAAGTGATTCATCCCAATCATCAGAGTTTATAGAGGTATATGCAGCTATATAGTAAGGATAACAATTTAATCTATAATAATCATCTACAATTTTTACCGTATGGTCCTTGATACTGGCACAACAGAAACTTGTATCTCCCTCATTGTGAACAAACATCCTTACAAGCACTTTGTCCGTATAATCATTCTTCATTTTGACCACATAACCTTTAGGATCATTTTCATCCACACAATTGTCACCAGGACACCCACATAAAAACACAGGCATTGCAACAACAATAGCGATCATTAGATTCTTCATTTTTTTCATAATCATTAAAGTATTTAAAGTTAATAATTTTTTTGTAAAAATACAATCTATTTTTGATTTTGAAGATATCATGTAATTATTTTATTCAAATTTAACATAGAAACATTTAAATATATAAAAAAGGTAGCGCCTCAATTTATAAACAGGAAAATATAACGTGAGTTCTATTAATTCATTGTTAAAAAACAATCTGTATTTATTCCATTTTCCCCTCTTCAACACCTTGTTTTTTTCAATTAGTAGCGGATTGAAAGAAAACCCACTCTATTTACTTTCAATTTGTAATTAATAGGTTTTGTTTTCTTGTGAATGGTTACTATCGCCCATTTTCAAGAAAGTTACATCCATGTGTTTGTGTCATAATGTCAGAATATTATTATTTTTGCATTCAAAATGAAAGAATAAAAAAGAATAATATGGCAAAGTGTAATTCTAAAGGGCTCTACCAGAGCGAGTATGAGCATGATGCCTGCGGTGTGGGCATGGTGGTTAACATCCATGGCGGTAAAAGTCACCAGTTGGTCGACGATGCACTGCAAGTATTGGAAAACATGAGACACCGTGGTGCCGAAATTGGAAAAGATGGTGATGGTGCGGGTATCATGTTACAAATTCCGCATGAGTTTATTCTGTTGCAGGGTATCCCTGTCCCTGAGAAGGGGAAATATGGTACGGGACTTGTCTTCTTGCCTAAGGAAGCAAGTCGTCAACAAGAGATTCTTAGCATTATCATCGAAGAGGTGGAACGCGAGGGTCTTCAATTAATGCACCTACGTGCCGTACCTACTAATCCTGATTGCTTGGGTGAACGAGCTCTTAGCACGGAGCCTGATATCAAACAGTTATTCATCACGGGTGTGCAAGACGATGAAGTGGAATTGTTCCCACGTAAGTTATATAAAATACGCAAAAAGATCGAGAGACGTGTCTCAGACAGCGATTTCTACATCTGTTCATTAAGCAACTCAAACATCGTATACAAAGGAATGTTGTCAAGCATGCAGGTTAGAGAATATTTCCCTGATCTCTCCAATCCTTATTTCACAAGTGGATTGGCATTGGTGCATTCTAGATTTAGTACAAACACATTCCCAACATGGTCGTTGGCTCAGCCTTTCCGTTTGTTAGCTCACAATGGTGAGATCAACACAATTCGTGGTAACCGCGGATGGATGAAGGCGAGAGAAAGCGTGTTGAGTAGCGAGGCTTTGGGTGATATTCGCGAAATCTCACCTATCGTACAACCTGATATGAGTGATTCCGCTTCGTTGGATAACGTATTGGAACTCTTCCTTATGTCTGGTTTGAGCTTGCCTCACGCTATGGCGGTACTTGTACCTGAGTCTTTCAATGATAAAAATCCTATCAGTGAGGATCTGAAAGCCTTCTACGAATATCACTCCATTTTGATGGAGCCATGGGACGGACCTGCTGCTCTCTTGTTTAGCGATGGCCGTTTTGCGGGTGGTATGCTTGATCGTAATGGTTTGCGTCCTGCGCGTTACACCATCACCAAAAATGACACTATGGTAGTGGCAAGTGAAGTGGGTGTGATGGATTTCGATCCAACAGAAGTGGTCGAAAAAGGTCGCCTACAACCTGGTAAGATATTACTAATCGATACAAAAGAGGGTAAAATTTATTACGACGGCGAAATCAAACAGCAATTAGCGTCTGAACATCCATATCGACAGTGGCTTTCAACCAACCGTATTCAGTTGGAGAAATTGAAAAGCGGTCGTAAAGTGGAGAATGGCGTTAGCAACCTGTTAGAGAAAGAACTGATGTTTGGTTATGGTCAGGAGGATGTCACCTCAACCATTGTTCCAATGGCAACAACAGGCCAGGAACCAACAGCTGCCATGGGTAACGATACTCCATTGGCTGTTCTCTCTACTCAGCCTCAGGTCTTCTTTAACTATTTCCGTCAACAATTTGCTCAGGTAACCAACCCTGCTATCGACTCTATCCGTGAGAGCCTTGTAATGAGCCTTACTGAATATATCGGTCGCGTCGGAACAGGAATTCTAAATCCAGATGAGACCAACTGTAAGATGGTTCGTCTACCTCATCCAATCTTGAACAACACTCAATTGGATATTCTTTGCAACATCAGATACAAAGGATTCAACACGGTGAAATTGCCAATGACATTCACCACAGATTTGAGAACATCACTCGATCAACTCTGCAAAGATGCAGAACATAGCGTTGATCAAGGTTTCAACTATATCATTTTAACAGATAAAGAGGTGGATGGTCCGTTCATTCCTTCTTTATTGGCAGTTTCCGCTGTACATCACTATTTGATCTCTGTTGGTAAACGTGTACAAACCGCTTTGATCGTTGAGAGTGGTGAGATACGTGAGACAATGCATGCGGCTCTTCTATTAGGTTATGGTGCTTCTGCATTGTGTCCTTACATGGTATTTGCTATCTTGGACGACCTTGTAAAGAAGGGTAAGATTCAAGAGGATTATGCTACTGCAGAAGCCAACTACATCAACGCAGTGAAAAAGGGTCTCTTTAAGATTATGGCGAAGATGGGTATATCTACCATTCGTTCTTATAGAGGTGCTAAGATATTCGAAAGCATTGGTTTGAGTGAGAACCTGCTTCGTAACTACTTTGGTACGGAGGTGAGCACAATCGGTGGAATCGGTTTGGAGAAGATTGCTGCAGACGCTCGTTCTTTCTATGCGAAGGCAATCAATCAGAATCCTTCCATTTCAGGTTCATTCCTACCTAATCTTGGTCAGTTCCATTGGAGAAAAGATGGTATCCGCCATGCTTGGAATCCTGAGACCATCGCTACCTTGCAATTGGCTTGTCGAAAAGGTGATTATGCAAAATTCAAGGAGTTTTCAAAATTGGTGGATGACAAGGCTGATCCAATATTCATACGTGATTTCTTAGGTATCAAAAAACAACCTATCGACATCGAAGAGGTAGAACCTGTTAGTGAGATTGTAAAACATTTCGTCACAGGTGCCATGTCATTCGGAGCATTGAGTATAGAGGCACACGAAGCGATTTGTTTAGCAATGAATCGTTTAGGTGCAAGAAGCAACACAGGTGAAGGTGGTGAGGATTCTGCTCGTTTCCACACAGAGGTGGATGGCGTTAGTCTTTCTAGTAAGACGAAGCAGATTGCATCTGGTCGTTTCGGTGTAACCACTGAATACCTTGTCAATGCCGAGGAGTTACAAATTAAGGTGGCACAGGGTGCTAAACCAGGAGAGGGTGGTCAGTTGCCTGGATTCAAGGTAAACGAGATCATTGCTCGTACTCGTCACTCCATCCCTGGTATCTCTCTTATCTCACCTCCACCTCATCATGATATCTACAGTATTGAGGACTTGGCACAGTTGATTTTCGACTTGAAGAATGTGAACCCTACTGCAGCTATCAGTGTTAAGTTAGTTTCTGAAAGTGGAGTGGGAACCATTGCAGCAGGTGTGGCTAAGGCGAAGGCTGACCTCATCGTTATCAGTGGTGCTGAGGGTGGTACAGGTGCTTCTCCTGCAAGTTCTATGCGTTTCGCTGGTATCTCTCCTGAAATTGGTCTTTCTGAGACACAACAGACACTTGTTAGAAACGGACTTCGTTCTCAGGTACGTCTTCAGGTGGATGGACAAATCAAGACAGGACGCGACGTAGTGTTGATGGCATTGTTAGGAGCCGATGAGTTTGGTTTTGGAACAACAGCACTTATCGTATTAGGATGTGTAATGATGCGTAAATGTAATATGAACACATGTCCTATGGGTGTTGCAACACAAGATCCTCGTCTAAGAGAACATTTCCTTGGTAAGGCAGATCATTTGGTAAACTACTTCACATTCCTTGCACAGGAGGTTCGTGAATATTTGGCTCAGATGGGATACCGTTCATTGAATGAGATCATCGGTCACACAGAACTTATCGAGACGAAAGAATCAGTACTTGATTTAGCTCGATTGTTATACAAGGAAGAGGGTGTGTTACATCACACAACAGATATGCCTCGTCACTTTGAGGGACTTCTTGATCAACAGATTATTAAAGCAGCACAGGCAGCTATTGATTGTCATGAGGAGGTAAACCTTGATTATGCTATTAAGAATACAGACCGTGCAGTGGGTGCCATGGTTTCAGGTGTGATTGCCAAGAAATATGGTGAAGCTGCATTACCAGACAATACGATCAATGTGAAATTTAAAGGTTCTGCCGGACAGTCATTTGGAGCATTCCTTGTTCACGGAGTCTCATTCAAATTGGAAGGAGAGACAAACGACTATTTTGCAAAAGGATTGTCAGGAGGACGAATCGCAATCTTGCCGCCATCAAGAAGTGAATTCTCTGCTGAAGATAACATCATCGCAGGAAACACAGGACTTTATGGTGCAACCAGTGGAGAGTTGTATGTGAATGGTAGAGTGGGTGAGCGTTTCGGCGTGAGAAACTCAGGAGCCATCGCAGTCATTGAAGGTGCAGGCGACCACTGTTGCGAATATATGACCAACGGACGTGTTGTCGTGTTGGGTGATACAGGACGTAACTTCGCTGCAGGTATGAGTGGTGGTGTTGCTTACGTATGGGATCGCCGCGGATCATTCGATTACTACTGTAACATGGATATGGTGGAGATCAATCTTGTCGAGGAGACTCAATATCGCAGAGAGTTGCATGAGTTGATTCGTCAACACTATCTGTACACTGGTTCTAAGTTGGCTCGTACAATGTTGGACGACTGGTCACATTATGTAGAGCAGTTCATCCAAGTAGTGCCAATCGAATACAAACGAGTGTTGCAGGAGGAGCAAATGAGAAAATTACAACAGAAAATTGCAGACGTACAAAGAGATTATTAAGATATGAAAAATCCGAAAGCATTCATGGAGGTGGCTCGGCAGGAAGCTGGCTACCGCCCGATACACGACCGAATTCACGATTTCGGTGAGGTGGAGCAGACATTGAATACGAAAGACCGCCGTCAGCAGGCTTCTCGCTGTATGGATTGTGGCGTGCCTTTCTGTCACTGGGCTTGCCCATTGGGTAACAAGGCTCCAGAATGGAATGAGGCATTGTATAATGGTGATTGGGAATTAGCTTACCATTTGTTAAATTCCACCAACCCGTTCCCTGAGTTCACAGGACGTATCTGTCCGGCATTGTGTGAGAAGGCTTGCGTCATTAATCTATTTAATCATGAGCCTACCACCAACCGTGAAAACGAATGTGCAATCACGGAAGGTGCCTTCCGCGAGGGGTATATCACTATCCATCACCCTATTCGTAATGGCAAAAAAGTAGCTGTTATTGGTGCTGGACCTGCTGGATTGGCTGCTGCAAACGAACTTAACCTAATGGGATATGAGGTGACTGTATATGAAAAGAATGAGGCAGCCGGCGGATTGCTACGTTATGGAATTCCTAATTTCAAACTGAATAAAACCATCATCGATAGAAGAATCAATGTGTTGGAACAAGAAGGTATCACCTTCAAATATGGAACTGCCATCGACTCTATCGACTCAA
>JAFRNH010000001.1 GCA_017430235.1 Paludibacteraceae bacterium
AATGAGCATATTTGGGTGATGCCATTGCATGCGATTCTTCGTGTGCTGGATAAACTGCCTGGTGTTATAATGTGCCTAATATTCTTTCTTTTAGTTTTCTTGGTATTGTATGTGGTATTATTCATGATACCGTTTTTTTGTGTGATTTCGTTTACTAATTATTTTTCATCAGCCTATGGTTTTGGGGAAAAGGGTTCGTGTATTTTGATGGCGGCTTTATTTGTTTCTTGGATTACATCTCTTATTATTTCCTTCTCATACAAACCAATAAAAAAACACTTTGATAAACTTTCCCATTGGGTTCGTGAACTTTTCTGGGATAGAATTAGTTTTTTGCTACATTGTAATCCAAATCTTTCAGGTCGATTGTTGCAATATTATGAAAAGAGAGGTGGTGTAATAAAGAGAAGGGACACAACAAATGAAGAGACAAAGAATCACAACTACCATAAGGGGGTGCAGTCGGAAAGAGATAAATCCAATTCGCATCTATTGCCATTTGTTAGTCGGCTGTGTCAATTGAATAAAAACGCCAGAGAGGAGCAGAAAACGTTTTTGTCGGAATTTTTTAATGAAGATGAGATAAGGGATGCTTTTAACAAGAGGTATTCAGATGAGCAGACAACGAATTCTTATCGATATTGGAGGGGAAGAGAATTGCGCGAGAAAAAGGCTCTGATGGAACTCCTGTTCAAATTCACCATTGTGGAGGATGGCATTCACAATGACGAATGGTATATGTTGATTCAGATAATGACGCAACTGAAGTTCGGCAAACGTGACATCGAATATTTCAAGAACCGATACTCCTCCTTGCGTACTGAGTTTGATGATTACAAACGTAAGAAGACTTCGTCGAAGGTCAAGAAGCCCAATGTTAATTTGAACCCCTATTATGCCATCCTCGAACTGAAGGAGGGGGCATCCATCGAGGAGATCAAACGAGCTTATCACAACTTGGCCTTGAAGCACCATCCTGATTTACCGAAAAATGCTGGCAAAATCAAGGAGTGTGAGGAGATGATGAAGAAAATTAATGAAGCTTACGAAAAACTTCGAGGTTAACAGCTGAAATAACGTACCATCTTTACAATTAAACAGATTTGCTTATGAATAGAAACTCACCATCCACACGGTCCATGGGAAAGTTTAGGGAGAAAACTCGTATGATGGAAGCTGTCCGTCTTGTACAGAAGGTAAAGGAAAAAAATCTTCTACCACCTAATTCTATCATACATCATCGTCTTTTTTAGTTTTCTCCAAATATATTTGGGCGCGTTAGTCAAAAAAATATATTTGTAAAATATCTTACCTTCACTTGATGATTTCTCTTATCTTTGAACTCAAATAATTCAAATTTATGAAACTCTTCCCCTCCATATTCCTCTCTCTTCTTCTGCCATTGGCAGTTGCGGCACAGAGCGTGCAGATACAAGACGGTGCCATCCGTGCCGAATTTTCAGTGAGCGATTCCACAAAGGTGTATTTCTCGCAAGGAAACTTGCAATACCAGGCAAGCACGAACACGTGGCGGTTTGCGGAACACCAATGGGATTATGTAGGAAATGACAACGAGAATATATCAGAAAAATATGTTGGTTGGATTGATTTATTTGGCTGGGGAACGAGTGGTTACAACGGCAAGAATCCATATATGACAAGTAAAAAAGATACTGATTATGGTGACGGCGAAAACGACATTGCTGGCACAAATTACGATTGGGGCGTGTACAACAAGATTTCCAATGGCGGAAACCAAACGGGATTGTGGCGGACGCTCACATACGACGAATGGAGATATTTAAGATATAATAGGAAAAACGCTGACGCGTTATACGGAACTGCAATGGTTAACAGAGAGGAGGGTTACGTGTTCCTGCCCGACAATTGGACCACTCCTACAGGCATAACATTCGAATGCGGAGCGAACTTTTATCAAAACATTTATTCAGCAAGCGACTGGTCAAAGATGGAAACTAACGGTGCGGTGTTTCTTCCTGCTGCGGACCTCCGTGGCGGTACGTATGTGACCTCCGATGATGGTTGCTATTGGTCGAGTTCGGCTAGCGGCGGCGACTTCGCGTACTGTCTGTACTTTGACGGCTACGGCTTGGAAACGGGCTGCAGCGATCGTAGCAACGGAGAATCTGTCCGTCTTGTGCAAGATGTGAAATAATGCTCAATGCACAATGTTCAATGCTTAATTACGTTAAATATAATTGTGCATTGTAAATTATAATTTCCCTATCTTTACCCCCAAAAGAAATTACTATGAAACTTTCATTTGCTCAAATCAAACAATTGCTGAACGCATTAGTGGTGCGTTTCTCAACCACATTCGAACAACTCCGAAGGTAGGTGTGATTTCATACGGGTAAACCCAATAAATTTCTTTATATTTGTGTGTTCAATAAGATAAAAAATAGTGGAGCAGATTATTTCGAAATCTATAAGTACTTTTTCCGATTATGTATGGGGATGGCCTATGATCATTCTCCTATTAGGTACGCATATATTTTTAACCATCAAACTAAAGTTTCCTCAACGGAAGATGTTGACGGCCATTCGCATCAGTTTTCAAAAAGATAAAGGGAGCGAGGGTGATGTCAGTCATTTTGGAGCCTTGGCCACCTCTCTTGCTGCTACGATAGGTACGGGTAACATTATAGGTGTGGCGACAGCGATCTCTATGGGTGGTCCGGGAGCTGTCTTTTGGTGTTTCCTAACGGGTATTTTGGGTATTGCAACTAAATATGGCGAGGGACTCTTAGCTGTCAAATACAGAGTGAAAACGGCAAATGGCGAGATATTAGGCGGACCTATGTATGCTTTGGAGAAAGGGTTAGGAATGAAATGGTTGGCAGTCTTGTTTTGCATATTCACAGCTTTTGCCGCTTTTGGAATAGGAAATGCCGTTCAATCGCAAGCCATCAGCGATATCTTTGTTCAGTATGACGTTCAGTATAACCCGACGGCTGATCCAGGAACGTGTCGCATCATTGTAGGATTAGTGATGGCAGTCATTGTGGCCTCTGTGATTTTTGGTGGTTTGAAGAAGATAACGAAGATCTGTTCGTTTATGGTTCCCATCATGGCAGGATGTTATATTTTAGGGTGTCTTTTCATCTTATGTGTGAATCATGCCTATATATGGGAAGCATTGTGTTGGATTTGTCGGGAAGCCTTTTCCATAAAGGCTGGGGTAGGTGGAGCCACTGGGTTTGCCATTATGACGACCATGCGGTATGGTATTGCGCGAGGACTCTTTTCTAATGAGGCGGGACTGGGTTCGGCTCCGATTATTGCCGCTGCTGCAAAAAGTAAGAACCCTGTACGTCAGGCATTAGTGCTCTCATCCGGTGTTTTTTGGGATAGTGTGGTAATTTGTACCATGACGGGTTTGGCGATTGTCTCCAGTATTCTGGCATACGATCACATAGAGGTCTCTTCATCGGGTGTTTTGACGCGATTGGCTTTTGATGAGATTCCGTATGTGGGTACGCATATTCTTTCGTTAGGCATCATTACATTTGCATTCTCAACGATATTAGGATGGTGCTATTGTGGAGAGAAAGCCGTGGAGTATTTAGGAGGAAAACGAATGATAAAACCATATCGAGCCCTATGGGTTGGCGTGACAATATTGGGAAGTACGGCAGGATTGTCGCTCGTTTGGAATCTCTCCGATATTATGAATGCTTTTATGGCTGTCCCTAATTTAATAGCCGTGTTGCTCTTGTCTGGAATTATTTGGAAGGAGACGAAATACTATTTGTGGGAAAATCATTTGGATGAAACGGATGTAAATCGTTGATATTCAAAGCGTAAATAATATTAAAATCTTTTTGTATCCTATTTTAAAGAAAAATCCTATTTCTAAGGGATATTAAAAAAAATTTATTAAATTTGCGAAAATAGTTCGTTTTGGTCGAAAAACGAGAATTAGGAATATTAATAATTAAAATATAATCAATTAATTAAGTAAGCATGGCAAACTTAGATTTATCAAAGTACGGTATTACTGGTTCTACGGTAATCGCGCACAATCCTTCTTACGAAGAGCTTTACAAAGCAGAAATTGACAAATCCCTTGAAGGTTATGAAAAGGGTCAGGAAACAGAACTTGGTGCTGTAAACGTTATGACAGGTATCTACACAGGTCGTTCTCCTAAAGATAAATACATCGTTATGGACAAGAACTCTAAGGACACTGTATGGTGGACTTCAGAGGAGTACAAGAACGATAACCACCCAATGAGTGAAGAGGTTTGGAATAAGGTGAAAGATATTGCTAAGAAGGAACTTTGCAACAAGAATCTTTATGTTGTTGATGCTTTCTGTGGTGCTAACAAGGCTACTCGTTTGGCTGTACGTTTCATCGTAGAGGTAGCTTGGCAAGCTCACTTTGTAAAGAACATGTTTATCCAACCAACAGCTGAGGAGTTGGCTAACTTCGAGCCTAACTTTGTTATCTACAATGCTTCTAAGGCTAAGGTTGAAAACTATAAAGAATTAGGTTTGAACTCTGAGACTTGCGTTGCTTTCAACGTTACTTCTCGTGAGCAAGTAATCATCAATACTTGGTATGGTGGTGAAATGAAGAAGGGTATGTTCTCTATGCAGAACTACTACTTGCCATTGAAGGGTATCGCTTCTATGCACTGCTCTGCCAACTGCGATATGGAAGGTAAGAACACTGCTATCTTCTTCGGTTTGTCTGGTACTGGTAAGACTACCTTGTCAACAGATCCTAAACGTAAATTGATCGGTGACGATGAGCACGGATGGGACGATGAAGGTGTATTCAACTTGGAAGGCGGTTGCTACGCTAAGGTAATCGGTTTGAGCAAAGAGCATGAGCCAGATATCTACGGCGCAATCAAACGTAACGCTTTGTTGGAGAATGTTACTGTTGATGCAAACGGTAAGATTGATTTCAATGATAAGAGCGTAACTGAAAACACTCGTGTTTCTTACCCTATCAACCACATCAAGAATATCCAACCAGGTTCTTCTGCTCCTGCTGCTAAGAACGTTATCTTCTTGTCAGCTGATGCATTCGGTGTATTGCCTCCTGTATCTATCTTGACTCCAGAGCAGACTCAATACTACTTCTTGAGCGGATTTACTGCTAAGTTGGCTGGTACAGAGCGTGGTATCACTGAACCTACTCCAACTTTCTCTGCTTGCTTCGGTCAAGCTTTCTTGGAGTTGCACCCAACTAAATATGCTGAGGAATTGGTTAAGAAGATGCAAAAATCAGGTGCTAAGGCTTACTTGGTAAATACTGGATGGAACGGTACTGGAAAACGTATCTCTATTCCTGATACTCGTGGTATCATCGACGCTATCTTGAGCGGTGATATCTTGAAAGCTCCTACAAAGAAAATTCCTTTGTTCGACTTCGAAGTTCCTACTGCATTGCCAGGTGTTAACCCTGCTATCTTGGATCCTCGCGATACGTATGCTAACGCTTCTGAATGGGAGACTAAAGCTAAAGATTTGGCTTCTCGCTTCCAAAAGAACTTCGTTAAGTATACTGGAAACGCTGCTGGTAAGGCTTTGGTTGCTGCAGGTCCTAAATTGTAATTTCTTACATAAAATTATATGAATGATGAGGGTGCGTCGGTGATGCACTCTCATTTTTTATTATATGCTCCTACTTCCTACCATCAAACATCTCTATCCTGCTTTTCCCCTACGATACACACCCTTTTTATGTCGGACAACATTTTGTTAAAAAAATTAAAATTTTATCAATCTTTTATATATATTTGAACGTTACTTTTTGATGAATTTTATGAGAATTAAGAGATATATAATAGGTTTTTTAACGTGGGTGATATTTTTGGGGACCATTTTTTCACAGTCTATATCAACATTGGATGATGATGGCACAGAAGTATCTTCTCTCGTAGGGTATCCTTGTGGCGATTTAAGAACAATCCGCATATCAGACCCAAGTACGTGGACCACTACATTCTCCTCACAACCATATTGCCTTTGGCAACGGTCTGACAACCAAGGACTATCATGGCAGAATCTTAGGGATAGTGGTGAAGGCGTGTTTGAAATTAAGGTGAGCAATGATGATGGAACCAAGCAACTCTATCGTGTCATTATTGCAAATGATAAAACTATCGCAGAGGAAATCAGCATGATTGGTATTCCTACAAACACAGTCATTCCATATGCAATTACTAACGAGGTGACATTAGAGTGTTCTCTTTCCTTCTGTGGTTCGCAGGAGGATAGATTAGTGGTGTGGAAAGAGGATTTTAATAGTGTACCGCGTGGTGAACGACGTACCTGTGAAAACTTGGTGGATAAGAAATTTGCAGGTTACTATAATGAGTCTTCTTCCACGAACGTCGGTGATGGAAAGTATGCGGTGGTCTCTCATGTGGAAGATGGTTCCATACCAAGCTATAACTGGTTTTCAGGGGGTACAGACCATACAGGAAACAAGGATGGAGGATTCTTGATTATCAATAATAAGGATGATGAGGCTTCTGCCAATAAGTTGATGTTCGAGAAAAAGGTGGAGTTTGACTTGTGTCCGGATACTTGGTACTACTTCTCTATTTATGCCATGTGTATCACTGGTGGAGCGGCCGATAATCCAAATAGAACATACGCTCCATGTAATTTTAGGTTCGAAATTATTGGTGAAGATGGAGTGACTGTCTTGGTAGATGATGAATCGGGCGACGTCCCCGTCACCCCTCGTGGTATCTCAACGTGGTATAATTATGGAGTGAGTTTCAATTCGGGTAACAATAAGAATGTACTACTGAGAATTTATGATAATGCGATTAAAGGTGTCTATGGAAATGATATGGCCATTGATGATATCTCTTTGATTGCTTGTCACAAACGAATCCCTAATGTTCAATTAAGTGCTAAAATGGATGTGGATGAAGATGGTGTTTGTGGTGAGAAGACCAGACTGCGCCTTTCTGATTTGTCGGAATGGAAACTTTATTACGATAAGATCTATTGCTTGTGGCAATCATCCATAGATGGCGGTCTAACATGGGATAATGTAACAGGTGGATTTGACACCACCTATATTGATGTTACGTTTAAAAAGATGCCAGAAGGTGTTCGCTACAGAGTCATCTTCGCAAGCAATGAAACAGAGGCTAACCAGATTGCTGAAAGGGGTTACTTGGACGACGCTTGTCACCCCTATGCTATCAGTAACGTCTCTACACTTACGTGTCACTGCGAACCATTGCCAATCTCTTTGACGCCACAAGACACGCTTATTTGTAAGTCTGCCACGATAACATTGACACCTAAGGTGGAAAAAGAAATAGATGAGGAACTGGAGTATGAATGGTATTACAAAGAGGAAGGCGCCACTGAATGGACTGTGGTAGCACAAGAAAACGGACCGACGACAGATACCATCTACTCTAAAACGTATGACATAACTCCTTTGGTCCAAACACAGTACTTTGCAATCTCTAAGAGTGCCTCCTGCGGTGGGGATCACACGGATACGATCACTGTCTCTTTGATAGACTCCATCCGCTTTGACCTGACACTCTCGAAGGATATCATCTGCGAGGGAGAGTCTGTGACGTTATCAGTGGAGAATATTCAGCCTATTACATCTGATTTTGTCTGGTCTTCTTTGCGTGAATCCGACTCTGGCTTTTCTCCTATTTCGCAGGCTACGGGAACTACTTATCAAGAGTCGCCTTCAGAGAGTACCACCTACGTTGTATCGGCAAAAATGGCTGAATGTGCCAGTCAGTCTGATACTGTACGTCTGGTTGTTACGAAAACGGCAGACTTTGATTTGAAAATATCCAAAGAGATTATCTGTTTTGGAGAATCCATACAGATAGATGTCGAAAATGGTACGGCTGCATCATCCGACTATACATGGAGTGTGCAGAGAGGTAATGCTACCACCTTTTCTCCTATTACCAGTTCATCAGGATTAAGTTATCAGGACTCTCCTACAGAGGATGCCACCTATGTTGTTTCTGTTGCGGGTGGTGCTATTTGCCCAGACAAGACAGATACGGTACGCGTGAAGGTAGTGGAATCAGATCAGTTGGATTTGACCATTTCGAAGGAGACTATTTGTAAGGGCGAATCAGTGACGCTTGCCATAGAGAATGGAACGGCAACAGAGTATGAGTGGTCAGCCAAAGGTGCTAGTGCCACAACTTATTCACAGATTTCAAATGTAGCAGGCATCACCTATCAAGACTCGCCAACTGAGAGTATGGAGTATGTGGTTTCCTCCAAGGCAGGTCATTGTCCATCAGCGACGGATACGGTCCGTGTGGAGGTGGTAGAGCCAGACCAGTTTGATTTATCTATTTCAAAAGAGACCATTTGTAAGGGCGAATCAGTGACGATTGCCATCGAGAATGGTACGACAACGGAGTATGAGTGGACAGCCAAGGGCGCCAGTGCCACAACTTATTCGCAGATTTCAAATGTTACAGGAACCTCTTATCAAGACTCACCAACCGAGAGTATGGAGTATGTGGTCTCCACCAAGGCAGGTCATTGTCC
>JAFRNH010000053.1 GCA_017430235.1 Paludibacteraceae bacterium
ATTCATACGATGAAGTTGGTGGGAGCCACTGGTCACTTTATTCGTAAGCCGTATATGAAGCAGGGATTGTACATTGCATTAGTTGCCTTTGTCCTTGTTGTAATATACATCTATTTATTGAATCATATATTCAAGGAAGAGTTGCCATTTGACATATTCAACATGCAGGATCCATCCGTATGGGTTTTGTTTGCTGTGTTGTTGGCATGTAGTATAGTGATAACAAGTGTGGCCACGTTTTTTGCTGTCAATAAATATTTAAGACAGAAAGCGGATGACCTTTATTATATTTAAATATTAAAGAAAAAAATAAGATATGGATTACGCATTGTCAAAGAAGAATTTAGCACTGATTGGTGTTGGCTTCGTGATTATCCTAGTAGGATTTTGTTGTATGATAGGAGGAGGAAGTGAAGATGGAGTCACTTTTAATCCAGAAGTGTTTAGTACAAGACGAACTGTTATTGGTCCGATGATTGCTTTGTTTGGTTTCTTTTTTGAGATATATGCTATTTTAAGAAAGCCAGGGAAAGAGGAGAATGAAAGTCTATTGCCATTCTTTAAGAAGAAATGATTTAACGGCGGTTGAGCTTGAATTAATAGGGAATTAAAAGAATCATAAAAAGATAATAATGGATACATTACAAGCATTTATTCTTGGAATTATTCAAGGATTGACGGAGTATCTTCCTGTTAGTAGTAGTGGACATTTAACCATTGGATCTCATCTTTTCGGATTGGATGATGGTTCCTCTAACTTGATGTTTACCATTGTGTTACATGTAGCAACAGTATTAAGTACCTTAGTGATATTGTGGAAGGAAGTGGTATGGTTGGTGAAGGGCTGTCTCAAATTTCAATGGAATGATGAGATGAAATACATGGTGAATATTCTTATCACAATGATTCCGATAGGTATTGTAGGCGTTTTTTTCAAGGACAAGGTAGAGGAAGTGTTTGGAAGCGGATTGATGATAGTTGGTATAATGTTGCTTTTGACGGCAGCATTGCTAGCGTTTGCCTATTTTGCAAAACCACGACAGAAAGAGGAGATATCAAAGTTAGATGCCTTTATTATAGGACTTTCGCAAGCATGTGCGGTAATGCCAGGTTTGTCGAGGTCTGGAACAACCATTGCAACAGGTTTGTTGTTAGGAAATAAGAAGGAAAGCATGGCGCGTTTTTCTTTTTTGATTGTTATTCCGCCTATTTTAGGAGAGGCATTGTTAGACTGTTTGAAAATGGTGAAAAATGGTTATGCATCAGTGGCAGGAGATATCTCGCCAGTGGCATTGATAGTAGGATTTGTCACTGCGTTTGTCTTCGGATGTCTTGCATGCAAGTGGATGATAAACATTGTGAAAAAGGGCAAGTTAATCTATTTCGCCATCTATTGTGCCATTGTGGGAGTATTGTGTATGGTATTTTCCTAAAAACAGCTGAATGAATTTTACTGAGGGAGAAATATTGTATTTCGATAAACCATTGCGGTGGACGTCATTTGACTTGGTGAACAAGGTGCGCAACATTGTGCGGTATAAGTTGGGACTTAAGAAGATGAAGATAGGCCATGCAGGTACATTAGACCCGTTGGCGACAGGTGTGATGATTGTCTGTACAGGTAGGGCCACCAAGAAAATCGAGAGCTTTCAATACCAGACGAAGGAGTATGTTGCTACGCTCAAGTTGGGAGCCACAACACCCTCGTTTGATTTAGAAACAGAGATTGATGCAGAGTATCCGACGGAACATATTACGGAGGATTTGTTGAGGTCGACACTGAAGAATTTCATTGGTTCAATACAACAGATACCGCCAACCTATTCGGCAGTTAAGATAAATGGAAAGAGAGCCTATGAATATGCGCGAAAGGGACAAGATGTGGAGATTAAGCCCAAAACGTTGGTCATTGATGAGATAGAGTTGGTTTCCTTTTCAGATAATGAGGCGAAGATACGAGTGGTGTGTAGCAAAGGAACCTATATCAGAGCGTTGGCGAGAGATATTGGGCAGGCGTTGAACAGTGGAGCTCATTTGATAGGTTTGCAGCGCACGCGCATAGGTGAAGTAACGCTTTCAGACTGCAGAACATTGGAGCAGTTTGAAAATGAGATAAATGAAATTTCAGAAGCATATAAAATTAGTAACGACAATAATAACAAAGAGTTATGAAACTATCCAAATTTAAATTCAATTTGCCAGAAGAGCAGATAGCACTTTATCCGTCACATAACAGGGATGAGTCGAGATTGTTGGTACTTAATCGTAAAACGGGAGAAATAGAACATAAGGAATTCAAGCAGATATTGGATTACTTTGATGAACAAGATGTCTTTATATTCAATGATACGAAGGTTTTCCCAGCTTGTTTGTATGGAAACAAGGAGAAAACCAATGCGAAGATTCAGGTTTTTTTGTTGAGAGAGTTGAATGCAGAGATGCGTTTTTGGGATGTTTTGGTAGATCCTGCTCGTAAGATTCGTATCGGAAACAAGTTATATTTTGGAGAGGATGACTCATTGGTGGCTGAGGTGATTGATAATACCACCTCAAGAGGAAGAACATTGCGTTTCTTGTACGAAGGTTCGTATGAAGAGTTTCGTGAGACGTTGTATAAGTTGGGTGAGACCCCATTGCCAGATCACATCAAGAGTAGAAGGGCAGTAGAGCCAGAAGATGAGGAGCGTTACCAGACGATATTTGCTAAAAATGAGGGAGCAGTGGTGGCACCAGCGGCAGGTCTTCATTTTAGTAAACAGTTATTGAAACGATTGGAGATAAAGGGATGTGAGTTCGCCTATATCACATTACATGCAGGATTGGGCAATTTCCGAGACATTGATGTAGAGGATTTGACCAAGCATAAGATGGACTCTGAGGAGTTGGAGATATTGGAAGATCAAGCGGAGATTATCAATCGAGCACACTTGGCTAAAAAGCATATTTGTGCAGTGGGTACTACCGTGATGCGTGCGATAGAGAGTAGTGTGGGAACCGATGCTATGGTGAAGCCTTTTAAGGGATGGACGAATAAGTTTATCTTCCCTCCGTATGATTTCACGGTGGCAGACCGTATGGTGACGAACTTCCATACACCATTGTCTACATTGTTGATGTTGGTATGTGCGTTTGGAGATTATGACAAGGTGATGAATGCCTATGAAGTGGCCGTAAAAGAGGGATATCGCTTCGGCTCTTATGGAGACGCTATGTTGATAATTTAGGAGAATCAATCCTAATTCAATCAGATGGTATGGGAATGTCCTTCTTTGCGCATGATTTCAAACATACATGTATAAGGCTCATTTCATTTTTGATAATTGGAGTAGGCTTGTTATTTCTTGCTCTTCAAATAAAAAAGATATATGGATATGTGACCGACACCGTTTCCATACTCTCGGTTGCAAGTATTTATGCTCAGATCGTATATGCAATAGTTGAGATGATACTATTTATGTATCACAATTTGAAGAAACAATCCAACATTTGGGATCGTCTAAAATTATTCCTTCGGGTAATTTTCTTGTCGTCTATGGCATATGTCATCATTATCTTTTCTATGTTTATGACGATGGGCATAGAAGGCTACCATGGTTGACAAAAACATAATGGGACTAAATTAGTAAATAAAGCAACCATTCTTAAAATAATTTTTTGAGAAAAGGCAATAAATGAACAAGGGTTTCGTTGCAATGAGCGATGAAATCCTTTCGTTTTTTATGTAACAATTTGGGGGTTGTCCGTTATTTAGGGAGTTTAGTCGATAAAAAAAGTAACTCGTCGATGAAAATAAAGTGCTTATTTCTTTGCAAACGTGAAAAACATCTGTTATATTTGAAAAATAAAAGTATATTTGCACTAATTAGTAGCTGATACTTTGTAAACGAGTGATTATAAGTATTTTGAAAAAAGTATGGATAATCGGTCTTTGTTGTGTGGTGCGAAAGATTAAAAAGTAAAATTAGAGAGAAGACGCAAAAGGACTTGAAAAAATGTAAAATAAGGTTTGTTTTTCTTCTGTTGAGGAGGATGAAGTATATTTATTTTAGGTTTTCTTTCGCGTTGTAAGTGAGAAATATGAAAGAAAGTATTACAAAAAAACATACGGATATGAGTTCATTACAAAAAATATGGATGCGTGTTTGTGTTTTAGTCGTAATGGCTACGCAAGTGACTTTGGGTATTGCACAAAGGTTAACGGTAGATGAAACGACTACTCCGAAGGTTTGTCCTGGGGAGCCTATCGTTTTGCAGGCGACTGGAATGGGAAGTGGAGTAAAAGTAGTGGATGTATACAGATCTTATAATGGACAAGATGGTTGGATGCAAATAGGTTCTGTGAATGATCCAACAGGAACGTTTAAGTATGTGGTGGATATGGGAAGCCAAACTGTTTGGTATAAAATCCGGGAACAGAATCCTGATAAGACTCAGAGCCAGTTGATAGAGACAAATGCGGTGAAAGTAGAAGTCGAAACGCAATGTGCGAAATTGTGTCATCAATCCTCTTCGGGCGATTACATCAATGGTACTGACTTTAACGTTCTTCCGTTAAATACTAAGACGAAGGTTGATTATAAGCCAGCAGAAAATGCCAATATTGAATCTTACTTTTCTGATTATGATGTTAGATTTCAAATTAATCAATGTAGCAACGGACGTGCGATTACCAATGATGTACAGTCTTATTTAGGTTACCTGCCAAAAGCGAACGAGTCTCAATATTCTAATTATTATTGGGTAAGCGGCGACAATTATTCAGAACTCAACTGTGCACCTTTCACTTTCTGGTTTCACATGATTGATGCATGGGGTAATCCTATCTGGGATGAGAAGTATTACCGTTTGGCGATGAAGGCGTATTTTGTAAAACAAAAAGGATGCAATAATTGTGGTGATGCGCAGTTTAAGTTGGAAACAGGTGTGGGATCTCAGGATAATTTTTATGGGAATGCCGATCACATGGAGATTGTCGTGTATGATGATGAGACGAATCAACAACTTGGACAGCCTTTCTACATTAATAGATCCTTTGGTGAAATTAAGGTAGGTTCTCTTCTTTGTAACGATAATTATGCGAACAGATTGCTTCGTTTGGAAATCCATTTTTATGGAAAATTCTCATTAAGGAATAAGAATACAGACACATGGGTTGATTTGAGTCCTCGTTTCCAACAGATGGGATGTATGAAGGTGGCTATTGACTATGTCTCTGCTGAGATTATGTCTGTATGTATGGATAATTCTGCAGCATGTATCGGTGAGAATGTGACGGTAGTGGCAGCGGGATTCCCATATAATGCAAATTACGTTTGGGAGGTGAAGAATGGAAACCGTTGGGATCAGTTGACTATTGGTGGTTTCAACATGAATGGACCAAATTATCGTGAGGTTAGCATTCCTGTAACTGAAGTTGGTAAAAAGACATATCGTGTTCGCGATAGTAGAACACCAGAAGAGGCTCCTATCGAATTCGTTGTTACAGGAAAGAACTGTGAACCAGTGCAACCAACGGAGATTAATGGTCCAGCTAATCCTTTCTGTATTCCGAATACAAAGGCGAGTGGTAAGTTCTCTGTCTTCCCAATGGATGCTAACTTGGATGTACGATATACATGGAATTTCACCACACCATCAGGAAAGACCTTCGGTAGTGAGGCCGTACAATTTGATGGAGGAGATCTCGAATCAGATTCCAGAGGTGGTAGTGTCTATTTGATGTTAAATGGAGATGCAGAAGAAGGTGAATATACAGTGACGGTTCAGCCAATCAAAAAGATGGTTGCTTCCAATGGCGAAAAATATGATGTCTTGGCTGGCTCTCCGATATCAAAGAAGTTTACGGTTTATAAGACGCCATCATTGCAAGTAATCAAGGAGGGTACGGATCCATTGCATCAGGATGAGGTGGAACTGTGTCCTACGGATAAGAGTCAGGTGTTGGTGGCTATAGCCAACCAAAAAGAGGGCTTTTCCTCCATATATTCAAGTCGATATAAATACACATGGATTGATGGAGCTACGGGTGTTCGTGATGAGGCTGTTGTGAAGTTCCCTGAATGGGGATCTTGTGATGGCTCGTACAAGGAACACACTGCTTCTGTTACGGTTGAGATAAACGGTGTGGGATGTCCTTCCACAGCATCCACTACGTGGAAATTGGGTAAGATTGTTCTTCCGAAAATCTCATGTCCTGCCAATAAGAACTTGACATATACCTTGTCAAGCACACAGAAGACATATGATGTGCCATGGAGCTTCCCAGACTATACAGCAGGATGTGAAACAGATCCAGCTTTGAAGATTGAGTTGAATTATCGTACGACTACTGACGAAGTAATCAAAAAAGAGATTAATACAACCAAGAGCAAAATTGGAGCTGTCTCTCCGAAGACATTCTCAGTGCCTGCAGGTACAGGTGCCATTTCATACACGGTAACCGATGGTTGTGGAAATTACGACCTTTGTGTGATCAATGTGACGGTTAAGGATGTGACGCCTCCAAGTCTTGATTGTGATGAGATACCATCATACGAGACACAGTTGACCCTGCAAGAGGGCTGTGATGCAGAACCAGATTATCACTCTACAACGTTGCCTACTATAGAGGCACCTCAGTTGGAGGATAAGAATGGTGTGGATGGTATAATCACAGGAGTTTATATGGGACGTGTGACGAATCCTCACACGATTCCATCTACAGAAAGTCTTGACATCAGTTTGTTTGATAACAAGATTGGTTTGAATGAAAACTATCTTGTAGGTACGACCTATATCTTGTGGTTGTTTGAAGATTCATCTGGAAACAAAGCTTATTGTATTCAGAAGATTACGGTTATCGATAACCTTCCACCAAATGTTATTTGTGTCGACCCTACAATTGGTGATGTGAAGAGTGTGCCAGGTGAGTGCGGTTTGTCCGTTCAAGGTTTGTTCTCGCAAATGAAGGAGTTGCCTTCAGCTGTGGATGTTTGTTCGGGTGCAGGTGCAGTGTTAACGGCAGAAATTTACTACAGAAGAAAAGGAGTGGGTAATTTCGTATACGTACCTCAGTCAGATTTCGATAAGATTATTTTCGATGTAGATAAGACTTACGAAATACGTTGGCGTTTCTACAAGATAAACAATAAGAATGTTTACAAGGATTGTGAAGCAACGTTTACTGTAAATGATGAGGAACCTCCATATTTCGATTGCTCTTTGTTGGAGTCCATTCGTGTGACGGCCAATTCATATAAACCACAAAACGAAAGCTACAAGTATTTGGAGTATGCATCCAAGGATAGTGTGGCAGTGACAACAGGAGTTGGTCCTCAGGCTACTACCGTTTATTATACAGGTACGTTGGCAGAAGCTTTTGAGTCGAACAGAATTCGAATGATTGATCCTTCGGAGGTGACGGATAACTGTGGTGGAGATGTAACTATTGTGACAACATTATCGGGCCCTGATGCTAATGGAAACGAGAATAGATATCCAATCAATGATATTTCTGATTTGGAGAATCATAAATTCTATGTGGGTTTGAATACCATTACATATCAGTTCCTTGATGAGAACGGAAACTCATCTTCATGTACGCAAGATATCATTGTGACTGCAGGTACGACACCAATACCGGATTGTCCGTCAACATCAGATACTACGATCTATGTTAATGATCAATGTCAAACCGTTTTTGTCTTGAACAAGACAAGTATTCCAACGGCGATGATACCTGTTAACCAGGAAGGTGTATGGTTCAACTTTAGAAACTCTGTTATAAAGGCAGAAGAGGATTTGTGGAACTCTACACAATGTGAAAGAGTAGGAGTTTATTTCCCTGATCATATAATGGATTTGGGACTACAAGAGGTGAATGTTGATGCATTATTAAATCCTGCTGGTCCTGGAGCAGGTCCAGGTATGGGTCCAGGAATGGGTCCAGGTATAGGTCCAGGAGCAACAGGTTCACCAGTTCCATTGACGATTGATTTGTTGTGTGAACATTATGCCACAGATTGGGCAAAATTCGAGGGTTCACAAGCAAACAAATGGAACACTTGGAATCCTAGTTTTTCTAATGAGAAGATCCTCTCAAAGTCCAATAGTTTGACTACAGTGACTGAGTATAAGGGATATCCATACGAGGTAGAGTTGGTAGACTCTGCATGGAATACGATTGCTAAGGTATCCAACCCATATTTGGCAGATGATAAAGCACCAACACGAATTATAGCTCCACGTTGGTTTAAATCTATTGCAGGCCCTGGTGGAGGTACGAGCACGGTGGAATGTGTGGATAGTTTTTATGCATGTTCATATGCTAGTATTAAGTTGAATAACAATTTCGATGACGAGATCATTCGAGAGACTTTAACAAAAGGTGTCTACTCATTGATTTATCGTTTCCAGAATGAAGAGGGTGGAATACAGTTAGATAGCTGTGTCATCAATATTCATGTGAATGATACGATAGCTCCAGTGTTGAGTTGTGGAGATTGGAGCAAGTCTGGTACATTCACTGCAGGTGCAGATTGTTATGTGCCAGTAGATTCTGTTGTATGGTTTAAGAAGCCTACGCCAGAGGATGTGGTAGCAAAAGATAACTGTACGAAAGATTATTCAGAATTTACCGTTTCCTGGCGTCGTTCATGGGGCGGATACGTTGGTGTTACTGCGAATACAGCATTGACGGATGCGTTCCCTATTGGTAAGACGACGATGGAATGGGTGATTAAGGATGCATCGGGCAATGAGGCTACTTGTGTTCAGACGATCGAGGTGGTTGATAAGACAGGTCCGGTAGTGGATTGCTCTAAGTTGAAGACGATCTATGCAACGACAGAAACGAATTGTGAAGCATCAGCAGAGTCTGTAATTCGTGCTGGTTTGTCTACTCCTTATACAGAGGATGATGCATGTTCTCCAACAGGAGGAAGAATCGCAGGTGAGGGTACGCGTGATGATGGGAAAGATGTCTTCACGGATCCATATCCAAGAGGTACGACAACGATTACATGGATCTTCAGAGATTCTTTGAATAACACTTCTCAATGTACACAGAAGGTGGTTGTAACAGATGAGACAGACCCTGTTTTTGATGATTGTGATAATTTGGAGTCTTTGACGATTGAACTTCCAGCAGACTTGTGTGTTGCCCCTCAGTCGTTGGTAGAGGCTACATTGGGATCACATACAGCTACCGATGATTGTGATGGTGATATTCCGGGTGTTCCGCATGTATTGCAACCAGATAGTACGCTCTCTGCTTTGTATAGTGCATTCCAAAAGGATACTACCTATATTATAGTATGGACATTCACTGACCAATCAGGAAATTCAATCTCTTGTTCTCAAAAATTGACGATCAAGGATGTGACACCTCCGTATGTTGAGGATGTTTGTAAGGATCCTGAGAAAGATGTGGATGCAACTGATACATGTTCCGTACCATATGATAAGTTAGGATTGCCAACATTGACAGAGATGACTTTGAATGATCAATGTGACGGATCAATCGTTCCACGAGTAGTGGCAAAGATTGCTCAACCAGATCATACCTATTTCACATACGAAGGTGATGAATTATTGACTTTGTCATATCCAGTTACGACAGAGGGCTATCCGCATAAGATATGGTGGATATATGTAGATAAGGCGAACAACAAAGATACTTGTCAGATGTTGATTAACATTAAGGATAAGATTCTTCCTGTTTTGGAGGATTGTGATGTTAATTCAGCAGTTAGTTTGACCGTATCTGCAGATATCTGTGCTATCGAGCCAGAAGATGTGAAGAAGTTGATCGTGGAACCAAAGGCACATGATGAGTGTGACGATTATTTGGGTGATGTAGGTCAGACATGGATTGAACCAGTAGTGGAAAGATATTATATTGACTCAACATGTACGATAAATGGTGCAGATACAACCTGTGTGAATGATACGATCTTAACAGCAGATGGTGTAAGAAAGTTCTGGGATGAAGATGTCTTTATCAAAGGACGTACATTATTGCGTTGGGTCTTCACAGATAAATCTGGAAATCAGATCTTCTGTGAAAAGACAGTGGATGTCTTAGATCACACTGCACCATATTTCGATTGTGATAAAATTGATCCAGACACACTTCGTCCAGAGGCTCCTGCTGGTTCTTGTGAGGTAGACTTCAAATTCTTAAAGGAGAATGTGTTGAATCAATTAGCATATAAAGCATACGATGCATGTACGGCAGATTCCATACCTGGTGTGTTGACATTAAACGGTACAATGGAGCTGCCAGAAGAGTATACGATGGAGGTTGGTGTTACCTATAAATTGTTATGGTTGTTTAAGGATGAAGATGGAAACAAAACCACTTGTCCTCAATGGATATTACCATCGCATTTGAATCCTCTGAATGTAGATTGTTCATTGTTTGATGATACAGTACATTTGACTTCCGCTCCTGGCACCTGTGAGGTGAATCAAGATACGTTGCTTGCTAATTTAGTTCCTCCATCAGTAACTGATGCATGTCGTTTGGGAACGGTTGTGGCAGAGCCATACTTCATTACTCAAG
>JAFRNH010000054.1 GCA_017430235.1 Paludibacteraceae bacterium
AGCCACCTCAAGACTTTCGTCGATATCCATTCCGTTGCGACAGCAGTCGCGCATGTTCATCTTCACCAAGATAGCCATGTCATCTTTGGCAGCCGTCATCACTTCGTCCATAGACATTTTCATGAAGCGCATTCTGTTTTCGAGAGAGCCTCCGAATTCGTCGTGACGGTGGTTGGTGGATGGTGATAAGAATTGGCTGATTAAGTAGCCGTGACCTGCATGAAGTTCGACAGCATCGAAACCAGCTTCGCGAGCGAGGTTGACGCCAAGACCGAATGATTTAGCTATGCGATTGATATCATCTTTGTTCATTCCCCTTACAAAAGTAGGAGAGTAGAGGTTGAAACCAGTAGATGCGGAGATAGGGGTGCAACCACAGATTTTTCTGTGAGACATGTTTCCGCAGTGACCGATTTGTATACTAGCAGCCGCACCCTCTTTGTGGATAGCGTCTGTGATTCTTCTAAGAGCGGGTATGTTCTCTTTCTTCAACCAAAGTTGGTGAGGAAAGGAGAGACCACTTTGATCTACGGAAGAGTAAGCCAACGTAGTCATTCCGATGCCTCCAGCAGCAACGGAGACATGATAGTTATAGAGCATTTCTGAAGGAGCATTACCGGGACACATACCTTCGAATGCCGCGGAGCGGATGGTCCTGTTCCTTAATGTGAGCGGACCAATCTTTCCTGGTGTAAATAATGTTGACATGTTTAGTTTTAGTAAATGAAAGGTATTACACGTTTTAATTTCTTATTTTGCATCTCTGGAAACATTGTTTGATATTTCTTGTAGATGGTATTAGCTCTTGGTACAAGGTTGGCGAATGTCCAAATAAAGAAGACTGTGCCAGCGAAAGACCAAGTAAGGATGGCCCATCCCAGCCATTCTGTCAGTTCGCCAAAATAGTTGGCAGAGGTCACATAATCGTAGAATCCACCTTTAGGAAGGTAGTGGTTATGGTCGCCCGGTTTGCGAAGATGACGAACGATGTAATCAGAATGAAGGTTGATGCCCATTCCGATAATGAATATGATTGTTCCAATGATAAATTGCGGAGTGGTGAGCCATTCAATTGTGTACATGTCTGCAGGAGAGACATAGAAGATCCAACCACCTTGCATTAAACCGTTCAGAGTGTTGAATAAGACGCCCATGAGCATGATGAAGATGGGCATTCTGCTTTTGGTTTTAAAAAGCATTGGGAAGATGAATGACCTTTGAAAATAGTGTGTTTGGAAGATGATAAAGAAAATCAAAGGTACTGTTTGAAACGTTCTCTCTGAAAGTAACCAGCAAATCAGCATAACTATGAAAACAGGAGCCTCCATTAAAATCCAACCCAATCGGTTGTTGACGGTGCCGCCCCATTTTTTGTCATACATGATACCATAACCTGCATTAATACGATATAAAGAAAAGAAAACAATCACAGCAATTCCTGTCATGATCCATAAAAAGCGAGAAAACATCTCAGCGTCATTAAAAATAACCATACTTGTCAGTTTTGTGGGGAATTCTTAAATGCATCTTTGCATATAATCTGATTGTTTATTGGCTTAAAATGTCCATAATATATCAAACACCTACATAAGAATAACATAAAAATCCCATGTGTTTTTATTGTCGGGGAGTTCACTAAAAATGCCCCTTGGAATTAAAATTAAGCGAAATTAAGGAATTTTTTAAGAAATAAGAAATAAATAGAGGGGAAAGTTTTGTGTTTCCATGCTAAAATGATATTTTTGTATCATAACCTTAGCCCGTGAAATGGCGCTATCCGAAAAGGATAGTTTTTATTCTAAAAGTTGTCTGACTGTTGTCAGACGGGGTTGAGCTGGTTTGCAGTTAGCGAGACCTAAGGTACCGATATAATTATCGGTATCTTTTTTTGAATTTATGACTAATAAAAAATGGAGGAAGTAGTTGATTCATTACATTCGGATTCTCTTTCATTAGTCGCTCAACAGACGAAGACGGCTTTTGAAAACGGAAATTATCAGGAGGCGATACATACTGTCATAACGAAAGGCATAGATATGACGGTGAGTTTTGCTATGCGGATTCTTTTGGCTGTCATTGCCTACTTCATTTTGCGTTGGGTGGTGAAAAAACTGAATCTCCTTTTCACTAAGATGTTGGAGAAAAAGAATACAGACCCAACATTATCTTCCTTTTTGCGTAGTTTGGTGAATATCGTTCTGAATTTCATCGTCATCATTGTTATCATAAGCATCTTAGGCATAGAAACCTCCTCTTTTGTCGCTTTGTTCGCCTCGGCTGGTATTGCCATAGGTATGGCTTTAAGTGGATCTTTGCAGAATTTTGCGGGTGGGGTGATGATTATGTTTTTCCGTCCATTTAAGGTGGGTGATTTTTTGGAGACCCAAAATGTTACGGGTGTCGTGAAAGAGATTCAAATATTCAATACGATTATATTGACGACTGATAATAAGACGGTTATTGTGCCTAACGGGGGACTCTCCACGGGTATCATCACCAATTATTCAAAAGAGGCGAAACGAAGAGTTGACTTTGTTTTCTCCATTGCTTATGGAGAGGATTATGACAA